>LJTR01000060.1 GCA_001303465.1 Phycisphaerae bacterium SG8_4 | reverse complement strand
CTCGGCGAACATCGCGCTCGCCGTCTGCATCGGGCCCAGCACGTGCTCATAGCCTCGCACCCAGGAACGGTCGTTCGTCCAGCTACCGCCTTCGGCGCTGAACCGGTCGTCTTCCTTCTTGAGATCCTTGATGAGTTTTGCCATCGCCTCGGTACCCGCGCCGTCCTGAAATCTCTCCCATATCCGGCCTTGCATTATCGGCTGGATAGCATCAAAGACCTCATCGGTGACACCGATACTGTCGAGATACTCCAGATACTCGGTCACGTTCACCGGGGCACATGTCGTGCCGGAAGCCTCGGCCATCACTTCCAGATACTTCGACGGGAATTCGTTCATCATGACACCGCCGTTTTCGCCGTCGGCGATTTGCGTCACCACCGGCGGCACTTTGGCACCTGCCAGCTCTCTGCGGCCGAGAGTCAGCGCCTCGTAGTAAGGCTGCATCTGGCCGATCAGCTTGGTGTCACTGCCCTGGGTTTTGATAATAGCCGTGATGCTGGCCGTCTGACCCCGCGAATTTTTGGCTACCAGCCGGTGAGGCACATGAGGATCGCAAACGCCTGCGCCGTCTTCGATACGCTCGACTGTATGTTCCTGTACGAGGACCCAGCGGTAGCCGCACTCGTTCAGCGTCCTGACGAACTCGTAGCATACGTCCGGATGGTTGGGCAGGGCCATCTCGCTCGGCGAGAATCCCCTCACCCGGCTAAGCGCCTCGAACCCAAAGAGGGCCGCGAAGAAGTGCTGCCATGCCCGAACGTGCAAGCGGTAATCCTGAACCGGCGTCGACGGAGCCATAGGGTGACCCCAGGCAGTCCCGAGCCATTCGATGCATCGGCCGGTCGCCGGGTCGTTCGTTGCCGCTCGAAGCGTATCGATTATGTCGTCTCGCCCCATTTGGCAGAGGCCGTGAAGCAGGCAACCCGAATAGTCAAGCATCACGCGGGGTTGTTTACCGTCGGCAACAAGCTCGGGGACGAACTCGCCCATACGCTCGTAGCACCGGGCGAATACCGTCGCATTGTGATTGTCCCCTGTTTCCGGATCGGCCATCATGTGTTCGAGATTGCCTATGATCCGGGCACTTCTAAGATTATCGCTTCCAGCGGGTATCAGGGGCTGATGCATGTGAAGGGTGATCGCAAAGCCGCTGTCGATACTCTCAAAGTCGACACCGCCGGCGC
This sequence comes from Phycisphaerae bacterium SG8_4, assembly GCA_001303465.1. Lineage (GTDB taxonomy): Bacteria > Planctomycetota > Phycisphaerae > Sedimentisphaerales > Anaerobacaceae > SG8-4. Next base: position 12,094 of record LJTR01000060.1, on the reverse strand, counting down.
CGAGATGGAACGGCCCCTCGCGACTCATAGCCTCGGCTATGAGATCCTCCGAACCGCAGATGTTCGGCAGACCGTCAATGTGTGCCGGTATTGTCAATTCCGAATTCTTCATCCTCAATCATCGACAATCCGGCTTCCGGGCTTGACTCCATTATGCTATGATTGCAGCAATGGACAATAAAATACGCAGGGTGGGCTTTGCCCTCCAGAAGAGTCGCCGGGGTCTTGAAATGAAAAAACGAATCATTAGATGGGTTTTCGTCGCATGCATACTCACTATAGCGGCAAATGCAGAAGCTCAATCCGCGCAATCGGTTCTGGAAGCTGCCGGTATTCACGGGGGCGTCATAGTTCACCTTGGATGCCCAGATGGACGATTGACGGCATCGCTGCGACTAAATGAAGGCTACTGCGTTCACGGATTGGATGCCGATCCGAAAAATGTCGCCAAAGCGCGCCAGTACGTACAGTCACAGGGCCTTTATGGGGCCGTCTCGATCGACACTTTTGATGGTCGAAACCTGCCCTATGCGGACAATATGGTGAACCTATTTATCGCCGACAATCTTGGTGAGGTATCGCAAGCCGAGGTGATGCGGGTCCTGGCGCCGGGCGGAGTCGCACTGATAAACGGCAGAAAACATGCAAAGTCTCGACCCGACAATATCGACGAATGGACGCACTATTTGCACGATGCAGACAACAACGCCGTTGCCAAAGACACGGTTGTCGGGCCGCCGCGTCGTCTCCAGTGGCAAGGCGGCCCGAAATGGACCCGGCATCATGACCACATGTCAAGTTTCAGCGCCATGGTATCTACAGGTGGGCGCCTGTTCTACATTATCGACGAAGGCTCCACGGCTTCGATCTACATGCCGTCGCACTGGGCGCTGATTGCCAGGGACGCTTTCAACGGCAAAGTGTTGTGGAAGAGGAAGATCGATACGTGGTACACCCGTTTCAAGGGTTTGAAGGATGGGCCCGCCGACGCGCCTCGCCGACTGGTCGCGGCAAACGGCCTGGTCTATACGACACTCAGTCTCGAAGGGCCCGTGACATCTCTAGACGCAGCGACAGGCGAGACGGTTCGAACATATCAGGACACCGTCGGCGCAGAGGAGATCCTTCTTTCACAGGGCGAACTGTTCGTCTTGATTGGTCCTAAGTCTATCGGCGATGGCGGCCGCACTGTGCGACCCGTTGAGACACGGACGATCACGGCGCTCGATGCCGCTGCCGGCAGAAAGCTCTGGCAGAAATCCGACGTCGTCGCGGCCGGGACGATGGCGGTCGACAACGAGCACGTGTATTACTTCAACTTTGATTCAAAGAAAGCAACCTGTTTGGAGCGTAAGACCGGCGAGAAGGTATGGACCTCCGAGCCGCTGCCATCACCTGAGAAGCAGACGTCATTCTTCAGTTCCAGGCTGGTAGTCCGCGGCGGCGTGGTGCTTTTTGCCGGCGGGGAGTTCTCCGGCATGACCAAGTCCGGCGGCGGCGAGACCCGGGCCGATACTCTCACTGCACTGTCGGCGCAAACGGGAAAGACGCTGTGGACAGGTGAGCATCTTCCCTCAGGTTACAGCTCACCGGAGAACCTGTTCGTGATAGACGACATCGTGTGGTGTGACAGCAGTTCAAATGGAAGACTGGACGGCACCGTCGTCGGGATGGATCTCAAGACCGGCCAGGTCGAGCACCGCTTCGCCGCAGATAAGACGAACTACTGGTTCCATCATCGCTGTTACCCCGGCCGGGCCACGACCGATTATATCATGACCTCCCGCACCGGTATCGAGTTTGTGGATCTCGACCGGCAGCATTGGGATCTCAATCATTGGGTGCGCGGCGCCTGCCTCTACGGTATTCTCCCGTGCAACGGTCTGGTATACACCCCGCCGTCGCCCTGCATCTGCTATGCAGAGTCCATGCTGCACAGTTTCAACGCATTTGCGCCCGCGTCGCCGGGCAGCGTCTGGAAGCCGGACTCTCAAGAAACAAGACTGAAAGAAGGCCCCGCGTACGGCCAAATCGAAAATCTTAATTCGCAAATCGGCAATCCCGATGACTGGCCGACATATCGGCATGACGCAGCTCGAAGCGGGGCGACAAAGACAACCGTCCCGGCCCAACTGGTACAGGCCTGGCAGACACCTATCGCAAGCAAGCTCACCAGCGTAACGGTCGCTGCCGGCAAGGTCTTTGTTGCCGCTGTCGAGAGGCACACGGTCCATGCCCTGGCCGCCGACACAGGGACATCGCTCTGGAACTATGCGACGGGCGGACGAGTTGACTCTCCGCCGACCTATTTTGAAGGCCGCATTCTTTTCGGCTCGGCGGACGGTTTCCTCTATTGTCTGCGCGCCGACGACGGCGCCCTTATCTGGCGTTTCTTAGCCGCGCCGACGGATCGCCGAATAATGGTCTACGAGCAGCTCGAATCGCTCTGGCCTGTCAGCGGCAGCGTTCTCGTCCGCGACGGGATCGCACATTTCGTAGCGGGCCGGTCCATATTTGTCGACGGCGGCATGCGTCTGTACCGCCTCGATGCCCGCAGCGGCGAGATGATTTCGCAAACCACGCTCGATGACCGTGACCGGCGGACAGGCGGTGACGTACAGGATTTAGTCAAGTGGTTGAACATGCCCGTGGGGCGTCCCGATATACTGAGCTCTGACGAGAAGCGCATTTATATGCGATCCCAGGCCTTCGATTTGCAGGGCAGGCGCCTGGAGACCGGACCCCAAATCCAAGGCCCTCAAGAGGGAACGCGCCAGGGCGGCGAGGCCACGCATTTGTTCTGCCCGACCGGCTTTCTCGATGACACGTGGTTCCATCGGACGTATTGGCTCTACGGCAAGACCTGGGGCAGCGGGTGGAACGGTTACTACATAGCCGGTAAACACGCACCTGCGGGTAAGATAATGAGCGTTGGCGATGACAAAGTATACGTTTTCGGTCGCCGGCCGCAGTACTACAGATGGACCAGGCCCCTGGAGTACCGACTCTTTGCCGCGGACAAGCAATGGAAAGCATCTGCGACCACGGCCGCTCCAAAGCCCAAAGCGCGGGCCAACAGAAAGAGAAGACAGGATGAAGGGCCCGTTCCCATCGACAATGCAGATAACTACGAGTGGTCGACAGAAGTCCCGATTCTCGTTCGGGCGATGGCACTGGCAGGCAAGACGCTGTTTATCGCCGGCCCCGAGGATGTTCTGCACGAGGAAGGGACAGCCAAAGGCAAAGAGGAGCAGATTCTAAAACAGGAGGCCGCCCTGCTGGGCAATAGCGGCGCAATCCTCTGGGCCGTATCGGCAGAAGATGGCGCAAAATTGCATGAGTACAAGCTCGCTTCTCCTCCTGTATTCGACGGCATGGCTGCGGCCCGTGGCAGACTCTATCTTGCCACAAGGGATGGACGCGTCTCGTGCTGGCGCAAGCCCTGATCGCCGGAAAAACCGAAATTACGGCTCTTGACGCCATCTTGACGCGAGATTTCACTTGACTTGGGCGTGCCAATAAGATATAATCATGCTTAACGAATCGTCCATGGGGGGCGGCTCTGCGGAGAGATCAAATATCAAGATGTAGAAAGCAGAATTATAGGTGTCATCCGTCTACGGCGGATTCCACTACTTTGATATTTGGTCTTTGATATCTACATTATCATTTTTTGGGGGGTGAGTGAAAATGGCAAAGTCGAATTCCAGGCAGGTCTTGATGATGGTGGTTCTTTCGGCAGTATCGGTTTCTTTCATGGGTTGTGCGGGAAGCCTCGTGCAGCAATCGCAGAGCGTGAGGGTCTCTCCCGTCTCGGCCGAGTACAAGCTGGATGGCAATCTACACGGCAAAATGTACATCCTTTTAGCTGAGACAAGCACCGGCCAGGAGCAGCACAGATACGCCGTTTCCGATTCACTTGCAACGGCGCTGGCCGAGGGCTGTGATCCTAGTCCGCCTCAAGTCACAGACGACAGTCAACGGCGGGTCGATCTTTCGTTCCTGGGCTTCAACGGCGTCGACGTCCGGCCGGCAAGGCTCTCGGCCGACGGTCTCGATGTTCTGTCGTTTACGGATCTGACAAACAGGCTGAACGAGAGGGACCTGGCGTCCAGGCACGCCGAGATGAAGAGGTTTTACCAGCAGAACGGCATGTTCCGAAGAACGGACCTCAAGTTTTTGGCCGATGAGATCGGGGCCGATTACATCGTTCTGCCGTGTCTGTTGGATATCAGCCGATGGAGTAAGGGACGGTTTTCTGTAGGAGGCGTGAGATTCCTCCAGACTCAAGTCGTCAGCGGAATGTTGGGTCTGGAAATATGGGACACTAGGTCCGGACGCAAGGTCTTTAGCGCGACCTCGGACATTACGATCGCCAGCGAGAGGATAAGAGAGGAACCCATGTCCATGGAAGAGGCCTTCAAGCGGGCGTGGTATGGCATAATGAAGGAACTGCCTGGACAGACTCCCGAATTCCCGGATCCTCCATTCAACACCGCTGGCATCCACGAGGGACCTTACGTGCCAGAAGATAATGAGCCCCAGCAGGTCGAAACGAAAACCGAGGTGGCAGTAGGCGAAGTAGCGAAAGCTGCGGGTTGATTCAGCTCGAAGATATGAGTTCTCAGTTCACTGGCGGACTACAAACGACTGGCCACGAACAATGAACTACCAAGCGAATAACCAGACGACAGTTGGGAAGGTCTTTGGAACAGCTCTGCTTTGCGGCATCGCGTTGCTCACGTCATGTGCGCGCTACAAGCTCGATCCGGCGTACACGGGCCCGGCGAAAAGGCCGGCGGAGATGCTGGAATACTACAGCTATCGCGAGTCCCGGGGCGCCGGGAAAGCCGAGGTCAAGACGATACGAGAAAAGCGACGGTATGCGATCAGGCATGTTGCGCTTCCGTCAACGGTCAATGTCTTTGGAACAGAGAACATTAGGGTAGACTACTATGTGCAGAAGGGGGAGGGGAAGTTTCCGACTGTGCTGGCACTGCCGATAGCTGGCGGAGTCGATTTCTGCATAGAGAGCTTCGCCAGACACTACGCGTCGAACGGTTTCAACTGTGCCGTCATGCACAACCGTCAAGTAGATCTCGAGGATATCGAAAGCGCTGAACAAGCCGAGGATTACCTGAGGCAGGTTGTGCTGGACGCCAGGCAAGTGCTGGACTATCTCGTCGCACTGGACGAAGTCGACAGCGACAAACTCGGGTGCCTAGGACTGAGTCTGGGCGGCATAAAGGCGAGCATCCTCTCAGGAGTGGATGAAAGAATAAAGTGCACGGTCGTGGGGCTTGCCGGCGGCAGCATGGCGGACATTGCGCTGGAATCCAAAGAAAAAGCTGTCAGAGACTGCATGAGCCAGTGGTTTGAAATGGGCGTCACTCCTGAAGCTCTTCACACCGAGTTGTCGGAGAAGCTTGCGACGGACCCCGTCGCTCTGGCCAAGTATGTGGATGCGCGAAATACCCTGATGTACATAGCGGCGTTTGACCGGATTGTCCCAAAGAAATGCGGCAAGAAGCTGTGGAGAGCGACCGGCAAGCCCGAGGTGGTCTATCTGTTCTCAGGTCACTTTAGCTCGTTATTGTATTTGCCGTACGCCGAAAGAAGTTCACTCGCCTTTTTCAAGAGAAAATTCACAGCTGAATCTCTGAAGGACTGAGATGAAACGTTTACCTTTGCTTATCGTTTTGCTGTTAGGAGGTTGCCGGGTGGGCAATGTAGAGGGCTTGAGCCTGACTCTGAGTTCCTACGAACGCGGTCTCTGGTTCGATCATGATGTAAAGGGTTATCAGCCCAAGGGATTCGGACTGAAGCTTGACATTGTCGCCGGGCACATGATCCGCCCGGTGCCGAAGTTCTGGGAGAAGGACACCAATCCGTGGAAGGGAGACGATCCCTGGTTCGTAATCAGGCTGCCGATGATTGGACCGTATCTGTCAGTGGGTATCGGCGAGACAGGAGCATACTTGGGCTTCAAGACTTTCAAAGTAGAGCAGAGGCATCGCTCGTTGGAAAGATACGGCAAGTGGATGCGCGAGGGCGAATTCCCCGAACCAAACGACGTCCACGTCTTCTTGCAGCCGAGCGCGACCATACGAAGAACCAGATGGAAATGAGCCCGATGCTCCTCTTGCTTCCGAGGATCTAATCAATTCTCAGCTTTGGACGGCATGATCCGCGTCACCTCGAACAAATCACTCTCCGCCATGTTGCTGCACTGGCGTGAGAGTTTCTCCAACTGCTCCAGTTTAGGAGCGTCTATGTGCCTCAGGTACTTTTGACCGGGCCTGAAGATCAATACAGGCCCCGTACCGTCCTTGCGACGCACGCATACATGGATGAAGTCCAACGATACAACCTCAGCCAACCGCAGATCGAGCCGGCCAATCGTATTGCCGGTGCCGATGACCAGGCCATCGGCCATGCAGGAATACGGCGTCTCGATGGGAACATAGCAAATGACGTCGAGTTCGTGCAAACCCCATCTGGTATCGAATTCGCGCAGGGCGGCCTGGCCGATGCGCCATCCCAGAACGTTCCATGGACCGACATGTCCATGCATACGTTCGATCTGGCCCCACCAGTCTTCAGGTGCCCGGCCCCTGTTGTACTCATTCTCACCTCCCACGGCGCCCACAAAGTGATGCTCCTGTTCAGAAGAGCCCAAAACGCCGCCCGGTGAACTCAAGACACCGATCATCAAGCCGCAGATGACGACGACTGCCAAGATCAATGAGATTTGTTTCATCACTTCATTCCTTTCGCAATAATTGTCAGTAAGGCCGGCTCAACGGCGCTCGAATGATCCAACTTGGCGGCCGTTGGCGAGGCGCACCCGGACAATGATCCCTTGTCGAGTCTGTCGATCATACCAGGTGTCTGTTGGCACCGGGTATTTCTGCTCTCTCATGCGGTCCAGGTCAAATCTCGGACCCTGGCTGTAGAGGACCCAGCTCACCGGCGATTCTTCTGGATCTGCGTAGTCGGAGCCTTCCTCCTGCTCGTTGTCGGGAAATCCGTCGGGAACCCACAGACAAGCGCCGCTCCCGATGGTGACCGTTCTGTTGTAGATTAGCGTTCCGACCGCTCTATACTTGTACGTGTATCCTCGATTGAATCGATCTTCCACGCCGGCAGCCATGAAGGTGTCTTCTCCGGGGGCCGGCAGGAACTTGCTCTCGACCAGTTCGGTGGGAAGCTGATAGAAATGATCTCCTACCATGCAATCGACCCGCGTCGGAGGATATCTGCTGTTATTGTCGAGCCCATAGGCTTCCAGCGCCATTCCGATCTGGCGCAGCTCGGCATTGACGGCTGTGACCTTCGCTTGCAGACGAGCCCGCCCCATCACAGGCAGCAAAATTGCCACCAGCAGGGCCACGATGGCAATGACAACCAGCAACTCGATCAGCGCAAAGGCACTCTCGGCAAGTTGAGATATCCCCTTTCTCATTTTATGCCCTATTCGTTCCAGTCTTCCAGCAATTCTGCGAGATCGTCCAGGTCCAGAATACCATCCAGATTGAGATCGCCCGGTTTGTCAGCCCGGCGGTGCTGCCGGCTGGCCAGCACCGAACCGTTGCCGTCATAGTTCATCACGTACAAGCGGTAGCCGCTCGTGAGGTCCGTGCTTTCCTGATCCATAATTCCAATAACGTCAAAGGGCTCGGTCAGGTTGTTTGAGCCGGCATAGATTCCGTTGCCCCGTCCCAGCTTGACGGGAAAGGTCCTTATTCCGTCGGTGATTGTTAACTCTGCGCCAGGAGCCCAACCGCTGGAATCCGCAAAGTAGACGTCTTCGACCTTTATGAGCCGTGACTGATGGTACTCGCAGCCCGTCTGCCGAGTCGGGTCAAAGATAAAGTCGTCATCACTGTCCTTCAGGTCATCCAGCGTGAGAACTTCAGGCCGAGGCAGCCCTGCACCTCGCGCCAGCAGCTCAATAGTGAAATCGTGGTCAGGATTCTTGTTGTGCTGCTCGTTGATGTTCAATTTGCCCTTGTAGGACAGAAAGTAGCCGGTCACTCGTATTCTGTCTCCCGGGCCAAACCGGGCACTGTTTAGACGGATCAGTTCCGCCACAAATTCCTCGTCGGTGTATCCTCCGTCGACAGCTACCCACGGCAGGTTGTTGTAGAGCTGTCCCAAGAATACAGCCGTGCCAGCATGATCGGCACCTTCACCCTGGAAAAAAATCTGCCAGGTCCCGCCGAGATTGAACATCTCCGTAATCGTATCGTCAGGTGTCGGATCCAGCATGTCGGCAGGATGGTGCAGCAGGATTCCTTCAAGAGTGACCTTGTCAGTCGCTGCATATACGTGTTCGCCGTGTTCATCCACAGCCTGGAAGTCTGAGTGAGTTACCGCCGCCGAAGTCTGTCCGGTGGCCGGAACTCCGACCACAGCCAAAGCCGCCAAGTGAGCCAGAATCGCAAGTCTTTTCATGATCGAATCCTCCAGAAAATCGACAAAATAACGGCGCATAACTTCTTCAAAAAAGTGCTACTGCGCATAACAATATACTATTAGTGCTACCCTGTCAAAGAAGAATTTGACAAGAACGGCAATTGTCTGGATAATGCCGGATTCATTGGAAATTCTCTCGCTTCAAGGAGAAATAGAATGGGTCAGGCTGAGCGAGTAGGAGTATCGCTGGATAAGAAGCTTCTTGGGATGTTCGACGATTTGATTGCCCGGCAGGGCTATTCGAATCGCTCCGAGGCGATCCGGGACCTGATCCGCACGCGCCTGTCCGAACAGCGTCTGGCGAAGCCTTCAACCCAGGCGGTGGCCGGAGTATTTCTGGTCTATGACCATCATTCGACTCAACTGGCCGGCAAGCTGGTCAGGCTCCAGCACAGCCATCTGCTGCAGGTCATCGCCTCCACCCACGTGCATCTGGACCATCACAACTGTCTCGAGGTGATCATTCTCAAAGGCAAGGTCAGAGAAATTGAAAAGGTGGCAGATAGTATGGCCGTCCTTAAAGGTGTTAAGCTCAGCAAAGTGAATGTCATGACAACCGGCAAGGACCTCACGTAGATTTTTCCCTGCGTTGGGCTAACATGAATTGCACACCGAAGGCGCTACAAATAACGAGATTCGAGATACGAGCGACGAGCTACGAAATTGTTGCCAGCAGGTAGAAGCCGGCGCCGATGAGCAGAACCCCGGCAATAGTCCGTACGACAGCCTCGGCCCTCCTTGCCTTGATCGATTTGGCACCTGCCGAAACCCCCAGCATTATCGCCGCCAGCGGCAGGCCAAATCCGATCGCATATGAGATGAGCATCGCCACCATCCAAAAGGTATAGCCTTCCAGGACGGCCACACCCAGTACGATCAGGATCCCCGGATTGCAGGGCAGCGAGCAGGCGCCGATACCCCCGCCCACTACAAGGCCGAAGACAGCTGCGCCCAAGTATCCCTCTGGCTCGGACCTGTCACGTGACATCTTCAATCCCGGCAGTCTAAACGGCAACAATTTGAGCGCCGCAAGGCCAACGAAAATTGCGACTATTCCGGCGAATATCTTCCAATATGTACCCAACGTGCTCTGTGCGACCTGTCCGAGAAATGCGGCCACCGCTCCAAGAATGACGGTGGCGATGACTGCACCCAGCATGAAGAACAGTGCGGCAAACAGGGTCCTCTTGAGGCCTCCCTGCCGGCGCGTTCCCGAGTATCCGGCTACGGCTCCGAGTACAGGCAGAGTGCAGCAGCTACATGCAATTGAGCTGAGCAAACCCAGAAGAAAAGCGGCAGGCAGCGCAGCAGGACCGACGCCCGTCTGCTCGAAGACGGTCCTGGCCCACTCGAGCATGGTTCGGATCCACTCCATTAACGCGCCGACCCTCCGCTATTTGGAATCCGAGGGACTGCAACCCGAAAGACCACAGTCGGCAGAACCGCATTGCGATGGATCCGTGCCCGCAGGACAGCATGCAGACGGCGCCCTCGAGGCGACAACGAAGGCCTCGAGCAGGTTCGCTTCGGTTATCTCTTCGGAGACTGCACTGTATCCGAGCCCTTTGACCATTGCCAGGACGGTAGGCTCGGAGAATTGCTCGACGAGGTTTTTATACTCAACTGTGTCGTCTTTGAGCCTGAAAGCAGATGTTCGGTTTCCGCGCGACCGGATCTTTCGCGTCGCTGCCTCAATCTCATTGACTATGGCCTGAGCGTCTTGTTGGTTCTGGCCGCAAATTAGTATGAACACCGCACTGACGTCTGTAGCTACTTCATCCAGGGCGGCAAGCGAATCCAATTCGGGACCCCAAAGAGCAGACTCGGCTCCATCGGCGGTTTTCTCGGCCGTCGTCCCGGCACTCTGGGAGGCCACTGTCTGGCCAGTTGCGACTGCAGGAAACGAATGCTCAGACCGCTCGGCCGCTGCCTTTGACTTCTTCATGAGTGAATTTGCCAGGACTGCTGCGGCCGCGACCAGGACGAACAAGAATATGAGTGCCCGCCACTTCTGTGGAATGCCGCTCGACCCGGATGAGCAACAGCCCTCGCCGCCGGATGTTGGCGGGCAACACGTCTGAGTATTTTCTGAACTCTGTTGCCCGGACAGGCTGGAATTTTCGTTGTCGACCATTTTGGTTCCTTTCTTAAATCCTTTGTCTCTCACGTAAAGGCCATTATAATCGAATTTGAGCTATCAGGCAATATTCAAGTTTTTCCGCTCACGTTACTGATTGACTTTGGAGCCACAAGCAATGAGAGATGCTTTTGTAGGGCGTCGTGATTTCTTGCGATCTTTAGGCTTTGGCCTCGTGACTGTGCTCGGCCTGCAGACACGAGCTGTTCGATCGCAGACTCAGCAGGAACTGCCGCCGAACATTGTCTACATACTGGCCGATGACATGGGATACGGTGATCTCGCCTGCCAGAATCCCGAATCGAAAATACCCACGCCGCATCTAGACAGACTCGCATCCGAAGGGATTCGCTTTACAGATGCTCATTCGCCGTCGGCGGTCTGCACGCCGACTCGATATGGAATCCTGACCGGCCGTTACTGCTGGCGCTCCCGGCTCAAGCAGTCGGTTCTGTGGCCCTGGGACAGGCCGCTGATCGAAGCCGAGCGCCTCACGGTCGGCAAGCTGCTGAAGGATCATGGTTACCACACCGCTTGTATAGGCAAGTGGCATTTGGGCTGGGACTGGCCTACCGCCGACGGCAAAGAACCAATCGGAATGGGCAAGACCAACGTCAAGAACAGCGGGGCGAATGTGGATTTCACAAAGCCCATCGCCAGCGGGCCGACCACCCGTGGATTCGATTACTATTTCGGAACGGCTGTGCCCAACTTCCCGCCTTACTGTTTCATCGAAAATGACAGGACCGTGGGCATACCAACCGAGAAGAAGCCCGACAATATGTTCGGCTCGCCGGGGGCTATGCTGAAAGGTTGGAAGCTCGAGGAGATTCTGCCGGCCTTAGAGAAAAAAGCTGTCGAATATATTGACGCCAGGGGCCGTCGAGCCAGCAAGCCGTTCTTTTTGTATATGCCCCTGACTGCCCCGCACACACCTATCGCCCCGGCGCCGCAGTTCGTGGGCAAGAGCAAAGCCGGGGCTTACGGTGATTTTGTCCACCAGGTCGACCACGTTGTCGGCCGGCTGATGGCGGCGCTCGAGCGAAGCGGCTGTGCCGACACCACGCTGGTGATATTCACCAGTGACAACGGCTCGCCGGGACGGGACGGCACCAACATGAGCGGCCCGACAAACAGCCTAAGGCTTTTCGGACACAATCCGAGCCATATCTACAGAGGCATCAAGGCTGACATCTGGGAAGGTGGACACCGCGTGCCGTTCATCGCCCGCTGGCCCGGACGCATCAAGGCTGGTTCGGTCAGTTCTGAGACCATCTGTCACGTCGATCTGATGGCGACCTGTGCCGCGATTATAGGCTGTGATTTGCCACCCGATACGGGCGAGGACAGCTGCAACATTCTTCCCGCTCTGACCGGGCGCAAACCTGCCAACCCAATCCGCGAAGCTACCGTCCATCATTCTATCAGCGGGATGTTTGCGATAAGACAGGGCAGGTGGAAGCTGATCCTGGGCCGGGG
>LJTR01000462.1:1057-5031 GCA_001303465.1 Phycisphaerae bacterium SG8_4 | reverse complement strand
CATGATGAGTACGTTGGAGTGGGTCCTGGATCATGGGGTTATATCAATGGGACTGTGTACCACAATACCTTTTCTGTTGAAGACTACATTCGGAGGGCCGAGTTGGATCAATCCCCAATTATGGCATGTCGAGATTTCTCTACACGTGACCGCATGCGTTATACGTTCATGCTCGTGTTGATTGCAGGCTCGGCCAGTCTGTCCGATATAGAGAACAGGGTGGGTCGTCATTTCTGGAAGTTTCTTGGCGGTGAGTTGCTGTTTCTGTTGTTGACGGGAACCCTTGTGATACGCGACGGCAAAATTGTGCTGACACGCAGGGGACGGTATTATTGGGTGGTTCTAATGGGAACCATGTTTTCTGTGGTGGGTGATTATCGAAACATGTATTCGTCACCAAATGACTCTACTGTCCTGTTTTCAGAATGTGTTCCGTCGAGCCGGCCGCGCCAAATCCATAGAATCGGAGTGTCATAATCATTATAGCGGATTACCGACAAATTAACGGTTTTCCGCAAGTCAATCGCGGGCCTTTATTCAGTAAGACCAGGCGCCGGCGAGGGAGGCAGTAGGCATTTTTCAGCAAAAAACAACGACTGATGTCGTGTTATGCCTGCCAGGCATGGAGTTCTCTTTGTGGTGGCATATCTTTTGCAATAGTGGAATTGAAATATCTTATAGTCATTTATGAGTGTAGTTCAAGGCCCAGAGGCCCAAGTTATTACAGAAAGGCAAGGTGCACGTGAAACGGCGACGATTATCGGTTTTTCCGGCTGAGCCTCTTCACCGATTAGGCATGTTTATTGCCTTTGTGCTGATTGTGGCATCCACGGAGTTCAATTCTACGCATCCGTTTCTGACAGCCACCCTCGTATTCATCTTCTCTCTGGGTTACTACTCGGCCTCGGTGATCACTCGACGTGCGGGTTTTCTTTATGGGGCGATGCTTTTTAGTGCAGTCGCATTCTTCCTGACATGCTATGGCCTGGGAGCACCTCTCACATCGTTTCCCCTGCTTTCACTGGCGTTGGTTGTCTTTCTCCTGATTCTTGGCCATTGCCTAAATCGATGGTTGTCCGAGCAACTCAGGGCGTTTCCGCGCACCGTATTCCGGGTGATGAACATAACCGTGCTTGTGTTCTCCGTCTGGGCCCTGATACAGGTCAATGACATTATCCAGCAAGGGCTGATACGACATGTAGCGGCGCTGACTTTTCTGGGCTACGCAGGTGTTTACCTGGCGCATCGAATGACCGGTCACAGAGCTGTCTACACGTATCTATTCTCCCTGTTCCTGACCCTTGGGGTGATGCTTTTAGCAGAGGGGCTGTGGTCGATAGATTATTGTTGGATAGCGGCCATTGCAGCAGCAGCAATAGTCCTGCTGGTGGGCACGGGTCTTCATCGCGAAAGGCAATACAGCTGGTCTCGGCATTTCTATTTCTGTTCGGCGCCGATCATACTGGTATCGCTTGTGTTTTCCCTCTGGAGTTGGCCTTTCTTAATCCTGGATCTGGCGCTGGCGTCACTGCTGTTGTGGATAGCATACGAGCGTCTGGCCCGGGCAGTTGAGGACGTCGTGACAGCGGCCGTGGGTGAACGCGTCGTGGCGAAGTGTTTCTTCTTCGGCGCCGTGGGGCTGGCCGTGCCGGTCGTGCCGCTCGTTTTTCTTAAGGCAGACAATTTGTATGTTGCTCTGGCTTCTGCCATCTGTGGGCTCACGTTTTCTCTGATCGCCTGGCAACGGCGAGGCCAGACTGACAAAGGTGGCAGCTATGTGTTTGCCGCGGTGATGTTTGCCGCGGCGGGGTTGCTTGGCTTTGGCAGGCAGCTTCCGGGCGTCTCGGTGTCAATATGGGCTCTGGCTGGGCCACAGGTGATCCTAGCCTGCCTGGGGCTCTTGTGTGTGTTTTTTACGAAGGCGGAAGATTCGACCACTCGCAGGCGAATAGCAGTGGCAGCGATTTTTCCAGTCTTCTTTGGCTGGTTCTTCCTGGTGTTGCAGAACCAGCTGGAGATAGCCGTAGTTGCTGCGTTGATAGCGACGGCCGTCTTGCTTTACCTGGGTGCGCGCCTGAAGGAAAGGTCCTGCTACTATGCCATGGGCCCGTCGATCGCAGGTATGCTTATCGCAGCAGCCTTGCTGCCTTCAGAAAGAATGGTTGCCTTGCTTGACTGGGCCCCGGCTGCCGTGCCAAGCACCGTGTCACTTGTCTGGGACAACATGATCGTCTGGGCCGTTTGTGCAGGGGCAGCGCTGGTGGCCGGCCTATTGTTTGTCACGGCAGAGGCACGCGGCAAACAGACAATGCGAGGTGCCGCTAACCTCGGATGGCTGATCCTTTCTGCTGCGGCGTTCTCGACCGCCTGGTCCGGTGGGGTTCTTGACTTGCTGTGCTGTGTTACGGCTGTAGGGGCAACTGCCGTTCTAATTGCCTGGCGGCCGAACCGGGAGCAGCGCGATGTGTTCGAGTTGTTCCTGCAGGGGCTGGCGCTTCTTGCGACCGCTGGCGCGGCAGTGATGGCGGCGCTGTCGTCTGTCATTGGCTTGAGTGTTACGGTTGTGGGGGCATGCCTGCTGGTTTTCTCAGCGGCCTACTGGCTGGCGTGGATTCCGCAGCGGCGTCTGGGTGCCGGCCGTTTGGCTAACTGGCTGTTTGCGCTGGGGGCGCTGCTGGTAATCCATGGCGCATTCTCCGGGCTTGAGACTCGTCTGGGCGCCGGCGCCGGTGTTGTGCTGATACTGTTATTATTGGCTGCCGTGACGCGTAACCGATTCAGCGCCATGGCCAGTACCGCCGTTGTAACCGCCCATGTGACCAGCATCCTGTTGGCAGCTGCGGTGCTGATTCGAGCATGGTCTGTCAGTGCGTCATATTTGTATCTGGCGGCCGCGCCTCTGGTGGTGTTCTATGCATTCATGCCCGGATTGCGGGACAACAAGGGTTTGCGGCTGGGGACGGCATTGTGGGCCAGTTTTGCACTTTTATTCGGTATAGCGGCCTTGACCAACACACCTTACTGTCAGCAGATGCATCTGATGGTGGGTGTTTCACTGGTGTCTGTGGCATTGGGATACGTGCTCGATCGCACCTCTGCCAAAGCCTGGTCGGCGTCTCTTTATACGGCGGCAGCAGTAGTGGCGGGTTTCTGTTGTGTTGTTGGGATTCTGGCTCCGGTGACGGACAGGTCGTGGTTGGTGTTCCTGGCCAGTGGTGTTGCGTTTGTCTGTCTGTTTTTGACCGTGCGGGACGACATTTATGCGTACCTGCTCAGTGTGGCCCTGGCGCTGATGGGTTACGATTGGCTCAGGGGGTCCAGCAGCATATTTACGGCGCACATATTCTTCTATCTGGCGATTGCCGGGGCCCTGTTGGCGACGGCATTCCTGCTGCCCCATCTTCTCAAGCGAATCACTCGGCTGGGTACTGTGCCGATGTTTTCGCTTTTCACCGGGTTCGGTGCGGCCCTGATGCTGCTGGTGGTTGCAGCCTTTGGCGCCGTGGCGCTTGGTGCCTACGGTATCAAAATAACGGGACATCCCAAGTTCTGTGGTTCCTGCCACAATATGGGAGACTATTATGCGTCGTGGGAACATTCATCGCACAAGGATGTGGGTTGTGTTGAATGCCATGCAGTGCCGGGTGTGGCTGGCACTGCGGCTGCCAAGGCGCAGGGAATGGTGCAGTTGGTTCAATATGTCGCCGGCTCCTACGGCACCAAGCCTCATGGTGAGATCAGCAGCGCCTCCTGTCAGCAGGGCGGCTGCCATGAAGAGATCGGCAAAGACGACAAGTTTGTCATGCTCTATGACAAGATCAAGTTCCGCCACGATAGACATCTGAGCGAAAACCCCAACGGAAAGTCTTTGAATTGTGTTAGCTGTCATGGACAGACCGTTCAGGGTCAGCATATCAGCGTCAGCAAGACCACCTGTCTGACGTGCCATTTCTATGGCCGGGGTGACAAACAGG
>LJTR01000462.1:0-1042 GCA_001303465.1 Phycisphaerae bacterium SG8_4 | reverse complement strand
CGGCCGAGCCGGTGACCTTTGTGGATGAGCCATTCAGTCACAAGGACTTTATGGCTGGCGACGGAGACGTCACGTGCGTCCACTGTCACAGTCAAGTGACCCAGGGCAGCGGGATCGTTTCGCAAGTGCGGTGTCTGGCCTGCCATCTGGAGGATGAGGAACACATTCACTTCGAAGATCAGGAGCAAGGCCATCTGGTTCATGTATCGGCAGGGCATTTCGACTGTCTGAATTGTCACGAAGAGATCAAACATGGAAGTCTCGCGATGGCAGAGCAGTTGTTGACGTCGAGCAACTGTACAACCTGTCACGGAGGCAAGCGGCATACTGTACAGGAGGCCATCTATGCTGGTATCGCTGTAGCGGAATTGGACGTCAAGCCGGATGTGATGTATGAGGCGGGCGTGGCGTGCGACGGATGCCACGATGACGCTCAGATCATCAAGATGGGAGAGATAACACTCACGAGTAGAATATCCGGGGCCAAGCAATGTGTTCATTGCCATGGCAATGAGGACTATGCAGACGAGATCGCTTCGTGGCAGGAAGCGACGAAGGAAATGCTTGGCGAGCTTGAGCCGGCGCTGGCCGAGTTGGAGAAGGCGCTCGAGTCTTCTCAAGCATCAACCGAACAGTTGGCGCAAGCCAAAAAACTGGCGGGATCTGCTCGCACCAAGCTCGATATGGTGCTGAAAGACGGCAGCTACGGAGCGCACAACGTCGGCTATGTCATGGAGATCCTCGATAAGGTGCTCGAAGAGATTGAGACCGGTAAGTCCCTGGTTGAATAACGCTGACCGGCCGATTCTATCGAATCGGCTGGTTGGAAGCAGCGAAGTACCAAAGAAATTCAGGAAAAATCGAATGAAGGCAGATTTAACAGACAAGGCTTTGCACTCGGAATTTCGACGCAAGGTGGAGGAGCTTAGCGGGCAGAACCTCAGCGATTGCTATCAGTGCGGCAAGTGCTCGGGCGGCTGCCCGGTGGAGCCGGATGTTGAGGTCTCTCCGAGTCGTCTGATGCGCATGGCGCAACTTGGCA
>LJTR01000059.1 GCA_001303465.1 Phycisphaerae bacterium SG8_4 | reverse complement strand
ACGCGAGTATCGAACATACTCTTTGCCGCGCGAACGCCGTACTTGACGTAATCAATGAGATCGTTCTTCTCACACGGCATTGTCCGCAGACACTCGCTGACAATCAGCTCAACAGTTTTGTGGTTTGAATTTATCATTTGAAGGGCCGCAAGCAGACTTACCGACCGCTTGAAATATCTTTCTGAACTCCGCATGCGTTCAAGCTCAAAACGGTACTGGGCCTGTATATGTTCGTCGAGCTGGTTGAGCAGAACCTGCTTGACGACCAGAGCCAGGTAGTTGTTGATAAACGGCTTGGCCTGAGGGTCGTCATACAAATGTCTTATGCTTGGTCTGGGCCGGTCCAGCTCGTGTTCGAGATAATAATCGCTGACCGCGTCCGAGTGATAATGGCTCATGACCAGGTCACGCTCGGTTGTTGCCAGCAGCTCCCGATCGGCGCGGCGCTCCGACTCGGCGTCCACTGTCCGTTCGCCTGGGCGAGTGCGTCTCTTAATGAATCTCTCGATACGCCTGCGCAGCCACAGCTCATGTATCAGGTTCACGTGGAATCTGTCGCCGAAATGTCTCTGCATGGAGTCGTGAGTTACCAGGTATGCCTCGGCCTCGATGGAGCCGTTTGCAGTATTGACCTTTACGCTTTCCCTCTCATAGCGCTTGCCTTCATATCTGTCGATTTCCGCCATTGCCGGCGCCGGGACATCGTGTATGACCCAACCGTCAATTCTCGAAGACGGTGCTGCGATGGCGTAATAGTACACGTTATCCGGGCTCACCTTCCGGTAGTGCGACAGCAGGGCCGGTTCGGCAAAAAGCGTCTCGGCATCAATTTTCGAAGCCTTTCTGGAAAAGCGCAGCCCGCTAACCGATTGAAATATCCTGCTGTCTCGCAGTGAGCCGTAGATAAAAAGATTAACTTTCCCCTTGTTCATATCGGTATATCGCACCTTCGGTACCGTATTTGGTTTGGGTAATCAATCTCCGCGCCGGATTCGTCTATGCAGAACGAGCAATTCCTTGAATGCACGGAGGATAACTTTCAGGTTCGCCCCGCTTTGTTCGCCCGCCGTCCGGCGATAGTGATGCACGCCCTTCTGAGTTATGCGGTAACCCTTACTGGCGGCCCGTGCCAGTATCTCTGTGTCGATCAGAGCGCCGGTGCTCGAGAGTGTTATGTTGTCGAAGACCTGCCTCTTGTACAGCTTGAACGCACAGTCGATGTCGCGTATCTTCAGGGCGAACAACAGACAAACCAGCTTGGTCCAGCACCAGCCGTTGATCCTGCGTATGACCGAATCCTTGCGCTCCAGCCGGTAGCCGCTGACAATGTCGTATTGGTCCATCAGCGCCAGAAGAGAAGGCATTTCGCTTATATCGAACTGGCCGTCGCCGTCGGTGTAAAAGACAAGCTCTTTCGTCGCCGCTTTGAAGCCGGATTGCAGCGCGGCTCCATACCCAAGATTGCGAGCGTGGTGCACTACCTTCACTCTATCGTCTCTATCGGCAATATCGTCGGCAATCTTGCCTGTGCCGTCGAAACTGCCGTCATCAACTATGACTACGTCGAAATCAGCGTTAAGTTCTTCGAGAACCATGATCGCCTTTTCGACGGTCGGCCCAATATTTTCGCACTCGTTGTAACACGGGAAAAAAACGCTGATTGAAACCATTACCACCTTTTGCTTTGAGCTATCCGTTCCAATTCACCTAAGAACCGTTCCTGCCTGACCGGGTCTTTCAAATGAGCGCAGAGAATCTGTACTGCCTGAGTCTTGAGACGGTAGCCGTCCTGCCTCGACCAGCTGTCCTGATTTGCCTCGAATTCGTTGAGGTAGTCGATACAAAACTTGTCTACATCCGGTTTCAACTGGGGGAAAGCTCCGTAGGCGAGCACTTCGAACAGTGGTGTCGGCGATGGACTCGACTCAAAGGCCTTTTTTGCAAATTCAAAGCCTTCTCTCTTCTCGGCTATTCCCGAACGGTACAGATACCAGCTGTGAGAGCGAATGAGGTTTCTATGGTAATCGTCCGGATAGACGGTTCTTCCTGTGAATATGCCTTCGAAAAGCTCCTTGCCCTGGGGTGTTCTAATGTCCACAAACAATTTCTGCCTGTTGTTGAGAAAGATCAGCCGCCAGTCGGGATGCAGTTCGATCGCCTTTATTGCGTGAAAGCTCCCCTGGCTCCTCGAACCGCCGAATACCACCGCAGGCATCAGGACTACCCATACGTCATCTTCTTTCAACTGATCGTCCATCCACTTGCCGATCAGCTCGTAGTCGGCGCCGGTCACCTTACCTCCCTTGGCTCTGATACGTTCCATTATCTGGTACGTAACACGCCCGCCGGCCATAAGATACGACCAGACGTCAAATGTCTCGCGGTTATAGGCAGCCTGTGCCCTGCCGTCCATAAACAATTGCAGGGGCGTGTGGCCGGTATTTGGGTCGGGTTCCTGGCCCCATGCAATAAAGCCGCCCTCGGTCCAGTAATTGAGCATTTTGCCGTGAAGTTTGTTGTCCTTAATGAACTTCAAGGCATAGAAGGGTTTGGCATCTGATGCCGTCATTCTCATAAAGACAGAGCTCAGCTTTGGGTCGGCGGGCCAGGAATCGAGATAGATATGTTTGAACTTGTACCCCCACCACGTGCCGAAGAACACAACAGCTACCGCCCCGGCAACGGTGATGCCCAACTGCAATTGCCGCGGCATTGCCGAGACCGCAAGACGGTTGCGGTCAAGGAAGTTCAGCGTTGCCGAAATCGCACGAACTGTCTGATCGATCAGCATCGCTATGACCGGACAGGCCGCGACTGCCGCTATCGGTATGAACCTGCGTGAACGAATGGCCATGTAGACAGTGAGGGCGGCAATGATCACTATCGCCAGATCGATCTTGGGCCACTGGTACTCGTCGGTGGCCTTTGCCTTCCTTCTTCTGTGCTGGGCCACGGCGCGCGGACCGACCGTCAGCACGACAATCCAGAACACCAGGGCCGCCAATGCCAGCAGAAACATCACAAGGAAGGGAACCGCAGTGCCGACGGGATTGCTCCAGTCGAAAGCAGCATGCCATTCGTGTATCTCGCGCCATCGCTCAGCATGTTCGCTAATGCTGATGACGTAAGTATGTGTAAGATTCGTCAGATGAAAGGGGTTGAAGACAATCGTCGCAATAAACGCCGTGACCGCAGCGCCGACCGTGTGGCAGATGCCGCGTGCATCGAGGGAAACGAACTTATGCCTGAAGAGATAGAGGATGCCCGCGAGCATTGCGTACGCAAGCACGACCATGAAGATGCGTCCGCCTGACATCTGTATTATCCTGGCAAAACAGATCAGAATGAGTGTGTAAACAACGAGCGACGCGATCAGCGGCTTCTTCCTGTCGATGCCGGTGGGCAGGTTCAGTCCGATGAAAGCGGCGAGTATGATGAACACATAGATGTATCCGCCGTGGACATTGCACCAGAAGACCGTTACCGGGACGACGAGCCATATCAGGAGCTTGTTTCGGTACGTCGCCAGCACGAGTATAAGCAAAAAGACCGCCACCAGCATGTTCGAGAAACCCGCCGGGCGAATATCCAGGAACGAACGCCCCGTGAACATGGCAAAGCATGAGAATACCGCACAGAGGGCCGGGTTGGCTCCGAGCAGGCGGCCCGTGTAATAGACGCAAACCACCGTTGCGATATAGATTGCGAATTTCCAATAGACCAGCGCATTGGACGAGAAACTGACACCGTCGGCATACGATGATTTGGGAACCAGCGAATAGAAGATCACGTGTGTGAGCCAGTTCTGGTTGATCCAGCCGGTGGGATGCCAGCGTTTAACGGTTTCGATCCCGACCTTGTCAGTAATCCACTGGGCCCAATCTGGCCAGGTTCTGATCTCCGCCTCGGTCGGCCCGGGTTTGTGCGAGTTTGCGCTGAATGGTTCGACCGTATTGACTCCGTGATTGACGAAGTGCCGGCCGCAGGCCATGGCGACCCAGGTATCGCCGGCGGCGACCATGTGGGTGCAGGCGTGAATAGTAAAGATGAGCATCGCCAGCCAGCCGATGACGACCGGCCAGCCCGACAGGGCGCGCCGCGATGTCGTGATTGTAGGTTGTTCAGTGACTGACGAATTGTCGCCCCGTGGAGCCGACAGGGACCTGCGCTTCTTAGTCTTTACTGATTTAGCCATTCTTAAAGTTGACCTAATCCTCTAGATATACGTTCGATCCAGCGGGCAACGTCTGAAGACGCGATCGGCAGCCACTCGCAGAATGGAGTGTCGGCATGATAGAGACTGCAAGCATCCGTGCTGTAGACATCGCAATTCCCACAATG
Source organism: Phycisphaerae bacterium SG8_4 (assembly GCA_001303465.1). Classification (GTDB taxonomy): domain Bacteria; phylum Planctomycetota; class Phycisphaerae; order Sedimentisphaerales; family Anaerobacaceae; genus SG8-4. The sequence goes on along the minus strand of LJTR01000059.1, from coordinate 9,021 downwards.
GTATACTCCTGACCGTAGGCCCCTTCATTTTCCATTTCGTTCTTCTTCATGTTATTCTGCGCATTGCCCGTCGTCAAGTATCTGAGCCGGAAACCCCAATATTTTCATCAGACAAACAACACAGGTTCGTTCCCAACAAGACGGTCACTGCCCAATGTCGAGACCCGTTCACGGACTCTGCTGCTCTATATTCGGATTCACGAAGTTGGTGTCCTCGATGAGCACCGCGTTCTGGTCGGCAGGCACATAGCGACTTGCTCCATCATTGATATCTGCCACAAATCTGTGAGAAGGCGACGGTTGGCCGTGGTTTACAGCCAGCACAAAGGCCAGGATCACGACCGCCGCGGCCGTTGCCCAAAGACCGTAGGCCTTAAGCCACCGTCGAAACGGATTCTCTCGAATCGTCTCGGTCGGACTTTCTGGAATAGTGGCATGAAGCTTGGCCTCGAGCATCTCAGGAATTCCGGGTTCCGGGAGCGAACGTAATTTCGCCTCCAGTGATTTGAGCGTCATATCTTCCCATGTCTGCTTGTGATTTTCTTTCATGACTCTATCCTGCCAATTAACAAAGCCCTTAACCTTTTCAGGGCTTGGCTTGTTCGCCACTTGATAGTCCCCACCGGTTCGTCCAGCACTCTGGTCATCTCGCGAAAGCTGAATCCCTGAACGTAGTGCAGTACAATCGCAACGTATTCGGGAGAATCCAGCTTGCGCATCGCTTCGTAGAGAAGGCGTATGTGCTCATCTTTTGCCAATTGGTGCAATGGATTCGGACTCGTCCGTGCATCCGGAGCGCTCTCTTTAAGTCCGGCTTCCAGACCGGCACGACGTTGGCAGTTGCGTTGTGAGTCGATAAACTTGTTGTAAGCGATCCTGTGCAGCCATGTTCTCAGTGATGCTCGTCCGTCATAATGACTGATTTTGGCCCAGGCAGAGGTGAAGGTCTCCTGCGTGAGGTCTTCTGCAAGACCTCGGTCACCGCTCAGGTAGACGGTGAAACGGTAGATCGACCTATAGTGTTCGCATATGATTCTCTTGTAGGCTTCTCGGGGCCCTTGACGGACACTCGTTGCATTCTCTCGTTCCGACGTGCGCCGCACTCATATCTCCGAAACTGCAAGGCAGACCATCGTTGGTCACCCATCTCTATGTTTAGACGATTGAAAGTGCCCAGGTGTTGGTGATCGGCGGAGAGAATCCAAAAAAATCTTAGTGGGCTTCGATGAGCCGATAGACTGAACGGGTGAAACCAACCTGTTGTTTCTACTGATTCAGCCAATCCTCCAGTCTGTCCAATCCCTTGGTTATCTGCTCGAGCGAACAGGCAAAACTTAGACGCACGTTGTTGTCACAGCCAAACGGCAAACCCGGAACCAACGCCACGTTCGCCTGTTCCAGCAGCGCTTTCGCAAAATCCATGCTGCCGCCGATCTTTGCACCATTGATATTGCGGCCATAATGGCTCGAAACATCAGGGAAACAGTAAAAGGCACCGGTGGACTCGGTACATTCCACGCCCTCGAGGCTGTTCAATCGCTCGGTCATGTACTGGCCTCGACGCTCGAATTCGGCTCTCATTGTCTCTATCGCTTCGGCTGCGGGCTCGCCCATGGCCTCAATCGCCGCATACTGACAGAAAGTCACAGGATTCGAAGTCATGTGGGACTGTAGACGTCCCATCGCCTTTATCACCTCAAGAGGGCCTGCGGCATACCCGAGACGCCAGCCGGTCATGGAGAAGGCCTTGCTGAAGCCGTTGAGGGTGATCGTTCTGCCAAGGGCATCTTCACTCAGCGAGGCGAAACTCACAAACTCTGTGTCGCCGTAGATCAGCTTTTCGTAAATTTCATCCGACAGCACGTAAACGCTTGTTCCTTCGAGAACATCTGCGAGGGCTCTTAACTCTTGAGGTGTATAGGTGAACCCCCCCGGATTGTTGGGTGAGTTTATCAGGAGCATCGCGGTTTTCTCCGTGATCGCTTTCTGCAATTGCGCCGGCGTAATCTTGTAGCTCTGGCTCTTATCGGTTTGAACAACCTTCGGCACGGCGCCGGCGAGTTTGATCGTCTCGGGATATGTTACCCAATACGGCGTCGGCATAATAACCTCGTCGCCGGGATCAAGCACCGCCTGCATTGCCTCATAAACCGAGTGTTTGCCGCCGATATTGACAATGACTTGCTGGGGGCTGTAATCAAGGCCGTTCTCGGTCTTGAGCTTCTCGGCGATTGCCGTCCGAAGCTCAATGATGCCTGCCGCCGCCGTGTATTTCGTCTTGCCGGCCTTGAGCGCCTTGACCGCAGCTTCCTTGATATAGTCGGGGGTATCGAAATCCGGCGCGCCGGCGCCAAATCCGACCACGTCCACACCCTGGGCGGTCAATTCCTGCGCCCGTGACGTGACGGCGATTGTTGCCGAGGCCGGAACCTCCTGAGCTCGCTTACTGATCTTCATTTCTTCTGAACCTTTCTGAAATTCGAGTCTTTCTTCATCGGACCAACCGCGTAATTAAAAACAAATCGCCAACACAGGTCAAGAGAATTGGCCGGGCGGGCTATGTTTAATTCTCTGCGCTGCGGGCACTTGAGTTTGAAAACATCAGCCTGTTGACGACGGTGTCCGAAATTGTTATACTTTCCACATGATACGTGCTTTTCAAATTGCGGGCGTATTTGACTGCGGACTCAAGCCTTCAGACCTCGGATCTCGGCATTGGGCTCCATGCCTGCTGTCTGCTGCAATCTGTATTCTGTGTTCTGCATTCCTGTGTTTCAGTCTTAGCGGCTGTGCCAATCCCAAAGAGGAGCCTATATGGGAGAAAACCAAGATAGGCGATCTCGCCCCGTCCGCAGACCAGACGTCACAGGCGAAGTCTGTCAAGGGCATTCATCTCGAAATTCATCTCATTGAAATACCGGCCGACAACATTGAAGATCTGGACAAGATCCGCAAGAGACTGCGCGTCAGGCCCCTTAAACTCAAGAGTTACCAGGCCTTCAACGCCAACTCGTTCTTGGCTCGCTTCGGCCAAACGGATGTTTGGAACGACGTGCGAAGCATGCTTATAGCCGCCGATGGCCAGGAGGTGGTGAAAGTTTACTTGATGCTTTCGGACGGTGAACCTCAGACCCTCCCCATTGCCCCCCTGAGCCAAACCCAGACCGTATTCTACACTGCGGCTGATGGATCGCGACAGGGCGCCAACGTCGGGCCAGGCATCCTGGGGCTGCGCATCAAAGGCGACATGGTCCCGGGCAGAAAAGGTATTTGTGAGGTCACTGCATATCCCGTGTATTCGCTGCCGACACAGAGTGCGATCCCAAAACTCCAGGCGCAGATGAAAAAGCGTGAGTTTCCGTTTACCTGTTCCGCTCTCGGACTGAGAATGAGCCCAGGTGATTTTGTCTTCCTGGCGCCAAAAGAATACGTTAGCGATCAGACGTCGTTGGCCGGGCTGTTTTTCAGCAACCTCCGGGGCCGCGTCTTCTTCAACCCAGCCAAGCAGAAAACACCCGAACCCAAGACGGCGGTCAGGGTCTTTCTGCTCGCCTGTGTCAGGATAGATGATTGACGCGGTATGGCCAGCTCGATTGTAACACTGACTCGATGCAGCGACTACAGTCGGGGCAGAATTGCCGTGGCGATGGAAAGGCAGTTCGAGCTTCTCGGGGGGCTCCAGAGATTCGTCAAGCCCGGTGACAGTGTCCTGCTCAAGCCAAATTTCATCGCTCCGAGATCTCGGCGGCATGCGACCCAAACCGACCCGGCGGTGGTTCTCGAGGCCGCGCGGCTGTTGATAGATTTCGGGGCAAGGCCCATAGTCGGAGATTCACCCGCCTGGAGCAATGTCTTTGCCTGCGTTGGAGCGCTGAAACTGGCCGAACCGCTGAAGAAGATGTCCGTGCCGGTAAAACAGCTCGATAATCCAAGAGACTGCCATGTGGGGGCAAGGCAAACCAACGTCGGGATAAGTTCTGTTGCGCTCGATGCCGATGTCATCATTAATCTGCCCAAGTTCAAATCTCACCAGCAGTTGACAGCGACATTTGCAATCAAGAACATGTTCGGCTGCGTGGCCGGCAAGCGAAAGGCCCTCTGGCATTTTGCCAAGGGCGGCAGCGCCGATGATTTTTGTGAGTTGCTCATCGACATATATGAGTTCCTGAATCCCCCCATCACCATCATTGACGGCGTAATCGCGATGGATGGTTCCGGCCCGATCCGGGGCAGAGCCAGAGACCTGGGTTGGCTGATCGGAGGAACAGACCCTGTCGCCTGCGAAACCATCTGTGCAGAAATGGTCGGTATCGAGCCGGCAGAGCTGCCCATCGTCAAGACGGCTCAGAGAATTGGTTTCGGCTGCTCGGACCGGGGCAAAATTGAAATAGCCGGTGACGATTTTTCATCGAGCATCTCGACGGATTTTGAATTGCCCAAGCTTATTCCAATAAGGTTCTCCTTCTTGCAGGTCTGCAAAAGCGTGTGCAAGCAGATATTGCTCCTGGCCAGGGCAACCTTAAAGAAAATGAGTACATGAGCCGAAAAACAATTGTGGGATCTCAAGAGTCAGCCAAGGCTGCGAACTGATGGTACATGAAGATCGCAAGAAATCGAAAGCGGTGCGGCCCCTTCGCATTGCTGTACTTGTGGCCGTCGTCGTTCTCGCTGTGACGGGTGCGTGCCTCGTGCGGCAATATGGGCTGGAAGCCTTCACTCCCAGCAACACCAAGCGGCACACAGAGGCCGAACAAGCAAGCGGCAGAACATGGGCCGAGCGACTTGAATTGCCCGGAGTGCCGAATCTGCACAGAGTCTCTGAGAACCTCTATCGCGGCGCTCAGCCCACCGCCGATGGGTTCAAGCAACTGGAGAGACTCGGGGTCAAGATGGTCCTCAACCTTCGCTCCAGTCGCTCGGATCGTGACGAGATAGAAGGCACGAGCCTCGCGTACGAGCATATACGTATGACGACGTGGAATCCAGATCCTGAAAATGTCAGTCGCTTTCTGAAGATTGCCACTGACAACAGGCGGACGCCGGTCTTCGTGCACTGCAGACATGGGGCCGATCGAACCGGCACGGTGTGCGCGATCTATCGTATCGCTGTCGAAGGCTGGAGCAAAGGCGAGGCGATTGAGGAGATGACCAAAGGAGGCTTTGGATATCATAGTATATGGAAGAATCTGGTGGACTACGTTCGCGACTTAGATGTTGACTCAATAATGCGCAGCGCAGGAGCGAAAGGGTGACATGACGTGCCGCTATGCAGTATTCTTCGTTGTTGTTCTTTCTGTGAGCAGTTGCCGAGTGCGAGAGAGCCGGCCCGAATTAGCAACAAGGCAAACAATCAACAGCAGATGGGCGCAGCGCGTCGAGCTGCCCGGTGTGCCGAACCTGCACAAGGTTTCCCAAGATTTGTACCGCGGCGCTCAGCCCACCGCCGATGGGCTCAGACAATTGGAGAAACTGGGCATCAGGACCGTCGTTAACTTGCGTTTTATCTTCTCGGACCGCGACAAAATCAAGGGTGCCGGATTGGACTACGAGCATATCAACACGACGACATTGAGCACCGAGACCAAGGATGTCGTTCGCTTCCTGAAGATCGTCACGGACAAAGACCGGGTTCCGGTCTTCGTACACTGTCACCGCGGCGTCGAACGCACCGGCGTAATGTGCGCAGCCTATCGCATCGTCGTCCAGGACTGGACCAAAGAAGAAGCAATCGAGGAAATGACCGAAGGCGGCTTCACATCCCGCCCTATCAAGAAGAACCTTCTGCGATACATCCGAAAAATGGACGTCGAGGATACAAGGGATCGCGCAGACTTGAGCGACTGATCTGCCGCGATTGTGCAGCACGTATACTGTAGCACACAGGTTGATAAGCGGACAAGAGAACTAACGGGACTTTTCATTTGGACCGATCCTGCATTGGACCAGGGTGCGAAAGAGACCGGGCTGCCGGGAGCTGTCTCCTCGCTCCAACGCCTGTAAGCGTTGACAGATGAATGCCTCTTCGCTATCATCCCGGTCCATGCAGCACGACAGCATAAATATTTTGGGCATTGAGACAAGCTGTGATGAGACCGCAGCGGCGGTTGTTGCCGACGGCAGCCTCGTCAAGTCGGCGGTAGTGGCCTCGCAGGCCAAGCTGCATGAAAAATACGGGGGCGTTGTCCCGGAAATTGCTTCTCGGGCACATATCGAGAATATCTATCCTATTATCAGAGAGGCGATAGAGCAGGCCGGCGTTGGCAGTGACGAGATCGATGCGATTGCCGTGGCGAATCAGCCCGGGCTGACCGTCGCTTTGGTGGTTGGCGTTACCGCGGCCAAGACACTCAGCTTCGCATGGAACAAGCCTCTTATCGCGATCAACCACCTTCATGCTCACTTGCAGTCGGCGCTCATGTCCGCCGATGACCTGGAGCTGCCTGCCGTCGCTCTGATCGTTTCGGGCGGGCATACCAGTCTCTATGATTATCGCTCGCCGCTGGAGCCTCGACTGCTCGGCTCGACCATCGACGACGCCGCTGGTGAGGCCTTCGACAAGGTCGCAAGCATCCTGAGACTGCCCTACCCCGGCGGCCCGAGCATTGAAAAGACAGCGGCCGACGGAAATCCCGACGCGATCAAATTCCCGCGCTCGATGCTGGGGCGTGACTCGCTGGATTTTTCTTTTAGCGGCATCAAGACGGCCGTGCTGTATCACTGCCGGGGCCAGAACATGAAGGGACAAGACAGGGTCGAGGCGATGAGCGGGCAGCAGATCGCCGATATCGCTGCGTCGTTCCAGGCGGCGGTAGTTGACGTCCTGGTCAAGAAGACGCGGCGAGCCGCCAGGAAGATCGGCGCCAAGACCGTCATTTTGGGTGGAGGAGTTGCCGCCAACAGCGCGCTGCGTGCCGCGTTGCAGCAAATGTGCGAGGCAATGACGCCCGCCGCAAAGCTGCTGGTTGCCCCGAAACAATATTGCACTGACAATGCGGTTATGGTAGCATCTCTGGCGTATTATAAGTTCAGGGCCGGGCTTTTCGCCGATTTGGCACTTGAGCCGAAGGCAACGGGTTGAACGATGGACGAAAGATCCCCGCTCTTGCGGGGACAGGCTTGCCCCTGCAGAAGCAGGGGGACGAGGTACGAATTATTCAGGCTGAACAATTAAGAAGACTGCTGGAAAAGGTCCAGAACAGCGAGATTGGCGTCGACGACGCAGTCGAAAAACTCCGGCATTTGCCGTTCGAGGACCTCGGTTTTGCATGCGTTGATCATCACCGTCAGATTCGGCGTGGTTTCCCCGAGGTCATCTTCTGCCCGGGCAAGGCCACCGAGCACATAATCAAAATATTCGAAAGCCTTGCGGCCAAAGGCAACAACGTACTGGCGACCAGGGCAGCCCCGGATGTCTTCGACGCCTTGAAAGAAACGGGCAAGTATCCCAAGGCCAGATACGAGAAGCTCGCAAGAGCAATCGTCCTTGAGCAGAAGGAGTTGCCCACATCCAAGACCGTCCTGCCAATAGTCACAGCGGGCACTGCCGATTTGCCCGTCGCGACTGAGGCACAGGTCACCGCCGAGATCATGGGCCAGAGGACCGAGTTGATCTGCGATGTCGGCGTTGCCGGCCTACACAGATTATTCAAGCACGTGCCGAAGCTCCAGAATGCCAACATCGTAGTTGTGGTCGCCGGCATGGAAGGAGCCCTGGCCAGCGTCATGGGCGGGCTGCTCAGTTGCCCGATAATCGCAGTGCCGACCAGCGTCGGATACGGCTCCAATTTCGATGGTCTCTCGGCCCTTCTGACGATGCTCAATAGCTGTTCCTCAGGCGTTACAGCAGTCAACATCGACAATGGCTTTGGTGCCGCTGTAGCGGCCACACTGATAAACAGGAAAATCGAAGCAAACAGCCAATAGAACGCTTTGCTGACCGGCATGATGAACATAGTTGAGACTGTCCCGAAACTCAACCGAAGGGCAATTGACGCCCACAAGGGGGATTTCGGCAAGGTCTGCATCATCGCCGGCAGTCGTGGCATGAGTGGCGCCGCGGCCTTGGCAGGTCGGGCTGCCCTTCGGGCCGGCGCCGGTCTTGTGCGGGTGGCCACACCGAAGAGCGTCTTGCCGATCGTCGCCTCCATCGAGCCGTCTTTTACCACCATCGCCCTGCCCGAAGACAGTTCGGGTCGAATCTCGGCAAAGGCAACAAATGCGATCCTGGAAGCCGTAGCCGAGAACGACGCCGTTGCCTTTGGCCCCGGTATCGGCGTCAGCGGTGCACTGCGTTCGGTTCTTGAGGCACTGCTCGGGCAGGAAGGGCTGAGACTGGTCATAGATGCTGACGGGCTGAATAATCTCGCCGCCATGAAGGACTGGCCCGACAAACTCAAAGCAAACCTTATCGTCACGCCGCATCCGGGCGAAATGAAACGACTATGGTCGGGCCTTTTCAGAGAGCGGCTCGTGCCCGACCGCCAAGAGCAGGCCGGGCAACTTGCACAGCGGACGGGGACCGTCGTGGTGTTGAAAGGGTCTGGAACCGTCGTCACCGACGGCCAGAGGGTTTACATCAATAAGACCGGCAATCCCGGCATGGCAACCGCCGGGTCGGGAGATGTTCTTACCGGAGTGACAACCGGTCTGTTCGGCCAGGGCCTGAGCGATTTTGACGCCGCTGTCTTGGGCGTCTACATTCACGGCTTAGCGGGCGATATCGCGGCCGAAAGAATCGGTCAGGTCAGCCTGATGACTACCGATATAATCGAGACGCTGAGCCAGGCATTCATGAGAAATCAGCCGGTGGATTGACGGAATACTCAAAGATCGCCGCAAATCGGCACACTCTGCCTCGCTGCGGAGCCGCTTTGAATGCAGTGAGCATGGCAGAATAAACAGCCCCGGCTCCTATCACTCCGTATTTTCTTTTGAGGGGCGACTTTGCCACCCTTTGGCGGCCTTTCACAACCTACGGGCTCTCGCGATAAGGCTTGCCTGATTGATATAGCTGCAGCCGCT
>LJTR01000058.1 GCA_001303465.1 Phycisphaerae bacterium SG8_4 | reverse complement strand
TGGGCATGTCGAGAAAATGAAGCGGGACAGATTCATCGAGACCCTCGAGGCGACTTACAAACAGCTCGGCCGGGAGATGCCCGAAATCAAATTCAATCGTTAGACCGAAGTAGGTTCGTTCGAAGCTCCGGGATGGGCTGGTTGGGGCTGCCACTGCGCTCGTTAAGAAAAGCCGCAGACGCATGTGCCGAACCACATTGCGGCGACGCGGGGCCGTTTCTTGCTGCTTTTGATTGTTTTTGCTGCAAATAGCCGATATAATTTTTGGGCCGACCGATATGCGCGATAGCCGCGGTATAACAATGACAATGTCAATTGAGCCTTGATAAGGGCAAGTTAGATGGCAAAGAGTAAGAGCAAAACTGAGAAAGTAGTCCTTGCATATAGCGGGGGGCTGGACACGAGTGTGATTCTGCCGTGGTTGAAAGAGACTTACGGCTACGATGTCATCGCGTTCGCCGCCGAGCTGGGGCAGGGCGACGAGTTGGCGGGCATCAAGCGTAAGGCTCTGGCCAGCGGAGCGACCAAGTGCATCGTCAAAGACCTGCGCAAGGAATTTGTCGAAGAGTACCTCTGGCCGATGCTCAAGGCTGGCGCTATTTATGAAAACAAGTATCTATTGGGTACCAGCGTCGCCAGGCCTCTGATAGCCAAGCATCAGGTCGACGTCGCTCAAGCCGAGGGTGCGACGGCGGTCGCCCACGGCGCCACGGGCAAGGGCAACGATCAGGTGCGGTTCGAAGTGACCTACATGGCGCTGGACCCGAGTCTGAAGATCGTGGCTCCGTGGAAAGACCCGAGGTTTGAACTCACTTCGCGCGAGGCGGCGGTCGACTACGCCAGGAAGCACAAAGTCCCGATCGAGCAGACGAAGAAGAAGATCTACTCGCGCGACCGGAATCTCTGGCACATCAGCCACGAGGGAGCTGATCTGGAGGACCCGGCCAATGAGCCGAAGGACGATCTGTTTACTATCTCTCGACCGGTCTCGAAGGCGCCCGCGAAATGTGAGTATGTGTCGATAGGTTTCCTCGAAGGAATACCGGTCAAGCTGAACGGCAGATTAATCAGCGGCGTCAAGCTGATCGAGGCGCTGAACGAGCTCGGAGGCAGGCACGCCGTCGGCCAGGCGGATCTGGTCGAGAACCGGCTGGTCGGCATGAAATCGCGGGGCGTGTACGAGACGCCCGGCGGGACGATACTCGTTGCCGCTCACAGTGCCCTGGAGAGCCTGACGTTGGATAGGGAGACGATGCATTACAAACAGCAGGTCTCGCTGAAATACTCCGAGCTGGTCTACTACGGTCTCTGGTTCTGCCAGTTGCGCGAGGCGATCGATGCCTTCGTTGACGTTACCCAGCGCAACGTTACCGGCGAAGTCAGGATGAAGCTGTACAAGGGCCGGTGCACCCCGGCGGGGATCAAGAGCAGCAACAGTTTGTACCGGCCGGATCTGGCAAGTTTCAAGATGGGTGCCGAGTACGACTCGACCGATGCGACGGGTTTCATACGCCTGTTCGGGTTGCCTGCGAAAGTGGCTGCGGTGGTAAACAACAAGAAAGATCACCTTAGTACGTGAACAGGAGAACGAGAACGCAGGAGAGTAGTAGCATAGGATGCGTGCACTTACGGCTTGTGCCCTGTGGACTTCTCTGCAAGGAGGCATTGTGGTAGTGCCGGACTGGATTTGGTTTGTTAGTGTCTTTGCATATGGCTGCTGTATAGGCAGCTTCTTAAACGTCGTTGTCTGCCGCATGCCGCGCGACAAATCGCTGGTGTGGCCGCCCTCTGCTTGTCCGGCTTGCGGCAGGCACATTCGTTTCTATGACAACTTGCCGCTGATTTCGTGGCTGATCCTCGGCCGAAAATGCCGGTTCTGCAAGGCGCCGGTCTCTCCTCGCTATTTTGTGATCGAGCTACTGACCGCCGTGATTTTCCTCAGTCTGTTCATCCTGTATTTCTCGGTCGATGTGATAGAAGGCATGCCGGTATTCCTGCGTGGCGGCTGGCTCGTTTACCTCCTCCACATTACCCTGCTATCGGCCTTTATCGCAGCCTCGGCGATCGATCTGGAGCTTTGGATCATTCCACTGGGGATCTGCTGGTTCGTTACGGGCGCCGCGTTCATTGTCTCGGCGCTTGGGGCCTGTGTTATCGACGCCGGCGTGATTGCCAAATACTCGCTCTTGCCAGTCGCCTCGGCCGCTACGGGCTCGCTGGCGGCCGGAGCAGCCATTGGGCTGGCCGTTTCAGGCGCCCTGCTGATGACCGGCTTGCTCAAGCGAAGCTACGAATCAGAATACGCAGATCCCGACAGCGAGGCACAAGCAGACGATTCGGCCAATGGTGATTTCTCCAAGGAGCCGGATGAGATGCCCGAGCAGGAATTCAACCATCGACTGGAGGTCTTTAGGGAGGTTGTATTTCTGTTGCCCGTAATTGTCTGCTCGGTAGTGACTTATCTAATTGTCGGCAGAGTTTTCTCCGTCGAGACTCTGAATGATTTTCTCACAAAACATCCTGCAGTTGCCGGACTTATGGGCAGTGTTTGGGGCTATTTTGTGGGTTGTGCGGTCGTCTGGATAGTCCGCATTCTTGGCACGCTGGCCTTTGGAAAAGAGGCGATGGGACTCGGCGACGTACATCTGATGGGTGCCGCCGGTGCGGTGGTCGGCCCGCTCATGGTCGTCGTAGCGTTCTTCGTCGCGCCGTTCTTCGGCCTCGCGTGGGCCGGTTCACAGATGTTTTTTAAAAAAGTCCGCCAAATTCCCTATGGTCCCTTCTTGTCCTTGGGGGTTTTTGTTGTTATGATTTTCCACGATTGGATTTGGAACAAGATAGGGTTAATGTTTTATCCCTACTAAGTAAGGATTCATATTTCAACACTGTAAGGAGATGCCAAATGCAAGCCGCCCAAAAGAAAATGATCGCTCTGCTGATGTGTTTCGTTCTCATCACCCTTATGCCCGGTTGCACCAACTGGCAGAAGAAGTATGAGGCTCTCAGCGTCGAGCACGAAAACCTCAAGGGCCTGCTCACTCGCGAACGATCGGAGAAGGGCCTGCTCGCCGACGAGCTTACGCAGGGCCAGCAGACGATCGAGGAATTGCGAAGGCAGATTGAAGAGCAGAGCAAGACGCCGGCCGATGCATCCGGTTTCGGAGAGGGCTATAACGTAGCCTTTGATGCGGCCGCCGGGACGGTTACCGTAACGCTTGAGAATTCACTGCTGTTTGATTCGGGGAAAGCCACACTGAAAAAGACAACCAGCGCCGAGCTTGACCATATTCACTCGGTGTTGCAGCAGAAGTACGCGGGCAAGCATGTGGACGTCGTGGGCCATACGGATTCGGATCCCATCAGGAAGACCAAAAACCAGTGGAAAGACAACCTCGAGCTTTCGGCGCAGCGTGCCCTCAGTGTGACCAGATATCTGATCCAGAAAGGGATCTCAGAAGACGGGATTCGCGCGGTAGGCTGTGGAGAGAGCCGGCCCATTGCCTCGAATGCAAGCTCGGCCGGTAAGGCGAAGAACCGCAGAGTTGAGATCGTAGTGTATGTAAGAGGCTGAGATACGCTACTTCGCAAAAGCAGCGGTTTCTATCGTGCCATCGCTGCCGACGATAACCATAATAGCTCCTTCCTCAGCAGTGTAGAGTGTTCGGGCTCTGTTCGGCGTGCCGCTTGCGGGGCCTGTGTTGCCGATGATCCTTTCGTATTGAGTTCGGTCGCAACTGCACACAAGAACTTTTGCGTTCAGACTTTCCAGAAATGCTCCATCCAGTGTCTTGACCGATCCGTGATGAGGGATGGTGACAATGTCGGCCCTCAGACGGGGCCACAGCCGAAGAATCTCTTTCTGGGCATGCGCCTCGATGTCCGAACACAATAAAATTCTGACCCCGGCAAATTCTATAACTGATACCAGTGACCTGTTGTTGTCGGTCAAATCGTCACTTGCAGGACTGCCTTTGTTGGGCCATAGAGTTTCGAGCTTTGCGCTGCCGCCCAGGTGCAGTTTTGCCTCCAGCGGTTCTATTTGCAGGCCCTGCGCGGCCAGGCATTCTCCGAGAAACTCTGCCGTGCCCCCTCGATCTGTCTTGCTGAAGAAGGCGTCGTTTGCGTAGACTCCGTTGACCCTGCAGTGTTCGACAATCTCGGGTATGCCGTTGATGTGGTCAACGTCATTGTGGCTGACTACAAGCGCGTCGATCCTGCCTATCCCCGAGTAGTCGAGAAACGGGGCGACTATTCGTGTGCCGATGTCACTTATGTGCAGCGAGCCCGCATCGAACAGGATGTTGGCCCTGCCCGGCAGCTGCAACAGTATCGCCTGGCCGTGGCCCACGTCGAGACATGTTATCACAAGCTCATCTCTGTACGTCCTTTGCCATTTCAGTACGCCCAGATAAGCGATAAGCGGCAGAAAAAGTGCCATGCAAATCAGCTTTTTGGTCAGGGGCCTGCGGAAATATACGTAGGCTGCAAAGGCAACCGCGCAGTAGTAGAGGACTATTGCCCGAGGTGACACCCGGCCTATCAATATCTGGGAGATGCCCAGCCGGGCGATCAGTTCTACAGTCCAAATCAGGGCGCTCGAGAGTAATGCCGCCGAGATGCCCAGCAGGCCGCTCAGCGTCGGCAGCAGAAAGAACAGGATCATCTTGAGAAAGCCCAGAACCAGAATTGCGCTCACCAGCGGGAAAACCAATACAGTCCAGATGCTCGTCAGCGCATTGATCGTGTAGAAATGGTAGAGCAAGATCCCCGCGGCGCCGAGCCAGGCGGCAAGACCGGTTGCCAACAATCTTGTTGCATGTAAACCCGTTTTCCCGAAGGCTTGCGAGGGCAGACGTGTTCTTGGAGCCAGCCGATGAATGAACTCTTCGATTCGCTCTGTAAAAAGTATTATCGCCAGCACGCACGCAAACGACAACTGCCAACCGGCCTCGAACAACTGAGTCGGTCTTATCAGCAGAAGAACTATCGCTGCCAATGATAATGTGTTGACGGGATTCGAGTGCCGGCGAAACACGATCGCGGCGCAGAAGACCCAGCATATGACGGCCGCCCTTATCGTCGGCGCTCTCGGCGGGACGATCAGCAGAAAGATTCCCACCGCGATTGCGCAGATACCTGCGCGGGCGGGCTTCATGAGGCCTGCTGTCTTGCACAGCCACCAGATCATTCCAAACAGAATCCCCATGTGCATTCCGGAAAGGCTGATAAAGTGCAGCAGTCCGGTTCTGCGGAAGGCAAGGTACGTGTCACTGTCGATATCCCGTCTGTCGCCCAGCAGCAGGGCCTGCAACAGGCCCCGGCCGGCATCTTGTGTATACAGATCGCCCAGCAGAGCCGTCGTTGCGGCCTGTTTAGCTGCGGCCGTCAGCCTTGCCCAGGCGGCGGGGGCCCTGGGCAGCAGTTTGACTCCATCCCGCGATGTCACAGATGCGCCGAGGAGAACATTTCTTCTCGCCAGATGAGCCGCCGAGTCGAACTGGCCCGGATTCGCCGGAGGTTTGAATCTGTCCAGCCAGCAGTAGGCCTGAATGTCGTCACCGACCTGCAGATCCGAAACCGGCTCGCCGACTTGCATGCGAACCACGCCTGTCACGGGAATCCAACCCGAGATAGTCTCTACTTCGCTTACCCTGAGATAAAAACTGGTGCTCGGTTCGCCAGGCTTGAACCGGGCGAATTTCCAGCCGGAGTACTCGTTGACATAGGGTTCGGTGATGATCCGGCCTCGAACTGTCGCCAGCTTGCGCTGGTCGGTGACGCAGTTGCGGATGTCGTTTACCGCTGGGGCATGATACTGAGTGAGTCGAATCGCGCCGAGACACGCAAAACAGCCCAGGGCTAAATAGGCGGTTATGTATTGACACCTGGCGCCGGAAAACTGCTGAACGACAAAGAGCAAGACTGTCGCTGCGCCGAGCGAGCCGAGCACCACAGACCAGGTCGAGATCGACAGGTTGAATCTGTTCTGGGCGAGAATCCCTGCTATAAGACCGACAGCGACAAACACGAGAGGGCACGTGCTGACGGCTCGCGTGTGAAATTGCCTGCCGGCCAATTGCCTGTCAATAAGCGCCAGTTTCCGCCTTATCTCGTCCATAGCGGCACAGACTATACCCTTGGGGGTAGTACATCCCGGCGAGCAAGATCATAGACTGTTGCTGCAAAGCTACTTACCCGCGCAAAAACGGGAATCTTCAATCGGGAGCACAATACAAACTCGAGCGACAGGACTCAAGTGTAATCTCAATCGGGAGAAAACCGACGGCCCCGCTGCCGTCACGGTCTGCTACTTCTTCCATCCGGGGCCGCGTACTACGCGTCCGGCCTTTGCGCCGGTGTGTTCGCCGTCTCTTAGCACCTGTGTGCCGTTTACGAAGACGTGCACCATGCCCGTCGCGTACTCGTGCGGCTTTTCAAACGTCGCATGATCGGCGATTCTCCTGGGATCGAAAACGACGACATCGGCAAAATACCCCTCCTCGATCTTCCCGCGCTTGTCGAGCTTGAGATTCTGAGCCGGCAGCGACGTCAATCGTCTGACCGCCTCGGCCAGTGGGATGACCTTTTCTTCGCGGACATATTTGCCCAGCAGGCGGGCGAAGCTGCCGTACGCGCGCGGATGAGGATTTGCCTTGAGGAAGACTCCCTCCGGGGCAATCGACCCGGCGTCCGAGCAAAAGCTGACCCACGGCAGTTTGATCTGCTTTCTCACGTTTTCTTCGGACATCAAAAAATAAACCGCCCCGACCCGGCTGTCGTCGGCAATGACAAGATCCATCGCGGTTTCCTCCGGAGACGTGCCCCTGAGCCTGGCGACCTCTCCGAGCGTTTTGCCCGTATAATGTCTGAGCCTCGGATTCTTGAACTCTACCAGAAGCACCTTCTCGGGCGATCCGGCCAGCAGATACAGATTCTCCCATTCGTCGGTCGGTGTTCTCATCTCCTTTGCGAGTCGCCGCCTGACGCTCGGGTCTTTGAGCCGGGCGACCCAGGCCAAGTGGCCACCGGCCTGCACCCAGGGAGGCATCGCAGCGTCGAGACCGGTTGCGGCCGCTGCATAGTTGTACATGTCTGCCGTAATCCTAAGGCCCTCGGCGCGGGCTCTCTCAACCTTCTCGATCATTGCGTCCACCTTGGGCCAGTTCGGCTTGCCTGCGGCCTTCATGTGATAGAACTCGGCGGCGACATTTGCTCTCCGCGCGGTTGTAATCAATTCGTCCAGCGCATTGAGAACATTGTTGCCCTCGCTTCGCAGATGCGAAATGTACATTCCGCCGTATCGGCCCGCCACTTCGGCCAGGGCGACTAGTTCATCGGTCTGTGCATATACCCCTGGTGCGTAGATAAGTGCCGAGCTGACGCCCACTGCTCCCTCTTGCATCGCCTGAGCTACAAGCTCGCGCATTTGTTTGAGTTCGTCGGCGCTGGCGGCACGATCCTCGTATCCCAGGACATGAATACGGGCGGTGGCCGCGCCCACGAAAGAGGCAACGTTAGTTGATATGCCCCTTCGCTCGAGATACTCGAGATATTCGCCGAGCGTGGTCCATTCTATATCGAATTTGATGTCCCCCTGAGCGTCAAGCATCTCTTGCTTCATCGCGGCGTTCAGAGGCCCCATTGAGGTTCCTTCACCCAGAATTTCAAGAGTCACGCCCTGACGAATATCACTCTGGGATCTGCCGTCCTGTATGAGAGATTCGTTGGCCCAACTGAGCATGTTGATAAAACCGGGCGCAACCGCCAGCCCACGAGCATCGATCAGAAGATCCGCATCAGCGTCGAGGTTGCCGATAGCTGCGATGCGATCTGCCTCGATTCCAACATCCGCAACATACGATTGCTTGCCCGAACCGTCATATACGCGGCCCGATTTTATCACAACGTCATAGGCTCCAAAGCAGTCGAAGGCGCAGAGACTCGATATGATCAGTGCTGCACATAAGAGGAAAGTGACTTTTCGCATGATATTCTCCTAACCTTACACCGTCGGGCGGCGACAAGAGGTGCCGACTCGTTTCAACTTCCGCCACATGTCGTCCATAACAAGACAGACTACAAACCAAAGAGCGAAGACTCAAGTCATAATTCCGAGTCCCACCCTATCAATCCGGACAGCAGTCTACCTTGTCATTTCGACTGGAGGGCCCCCGCAGGCGGACCGAAACGGAGAAATCTATCTGGAGACGGCAAGCAAGTCCCGTTCGACGCCAGATCTCTCGGCTCCGCTCGACATTACCGCGATTTCAGGAAGTGGATTCCTGCTTTCGCACCAATGACAACATGCTCGAAGACGACGGTGCTGGTTATAACTGCACGTACTGCTTTGGCAGCTCATTTGTTTCCATCGTCCAGGTTGTGGCTTTGGCGTTCTGGACGCTGTAGGTGATCAGGACCTCGTAGCCCCGGGCTTCGACCGTCGGTTTGAGGAAGGGGAAGTCCTCGACGATTTGTTTCTTCAGTTCCAGGTCGTCGATAACCTTAGCGAGACCGTCGATTCTGACCTGGCAGTTCTGGTCGCCGCCGTAGAAACACATTTCGACCGCCGGATTGGCCTGCAGTTGTTTGTTGACGTCCTTGTCTGCGCCTGTGGTGAAGATGATCCCGTTCTCATCGGCCCGGTACATCATTATCATGCGGGTGCGAGGCTGGTTGCCGTCGATGGTCGCTAGACCAAAGACCGGGTTTTTCTTAATGAATTCGAGAACTTGTTCTTTGGTCATAATCGTGCTCCTTTTAGTTACGATGGCTTGCCGATCTTCTCTAGTGCTTTCGATTGAGAATTCCCGTTATTGCGCGGGTAAGTAGCTCTACAATTCCAGTTTATGATCTCACTCGCGGGAATTTACTACCCTGAAGGGTATCCCTGCCGTTCATGTACGGGCGAAGGACTCTAGGCACCGTCACCGACCCGTCGGCGTTTTGGTACAACTCCAGAATCGGTATCAATATCCGCGGCGAAGCGATCACCGTGTTGTTGAGCGTGTGGCAGAAAACATTCTTCTTGGTGCCGGGCTCTTTGTAGCGCAGATTCATTCTTCTGGCCTGGAATTCGTAGAATTTGCTCGCGCTGTGGGTCTCGCAATAATTCTCGCGCGACGGCATCCAGGCTTCGATGTCGAATTTCTTTGCCTGGCCTCTGCCTAGATCGCCCGTGCAGACGTTCGCCACGCGGTAGGGCAGTTCGAGCGCCTGCATGACCGCCTCGGCGTTGGACAGAATTTCATCGTGGAATTTGGCGCTCGCCTCGACACTGTTCTCGCAGATAACGACCTGCTCGACCTTGTCGAACTGGTGGATTCGGTACAGGCCGTAAGTGTCCTTGCCCGCGGCGCCAGCTTCGCGTCTAAAGCAGCTCGAAAGCGCGGCATACTTCAACGGCAATTCCTCTGCGTCCAGAATCTCGCCCATCCTGTAGGCGGTCAGCGGGACCTCGGCGGTTCCAACTAGATTCAACTGGTCCTTTTCCATGCGATAGGTCTGGTCTTCGGAGCCGGGGTAGTAGCCAGTTCCTCTCATCGCCTCGTCTTTCATAAGCAGCGGCACCGAAAGGGGGACGTAGCCTTTACCGATCATGTGGTCCATAGCAAAACGCAGGACGGCCCAGTGCAGCAGGGCGCCGTCGCCTTTGAGGAAGTAGTTTCTCGCCCCCGCCAATTTGACGCCGCGTTCGACGTCAATAATGCCCAAATCAAGGCCCAACTGCATGTGGTCCTTGGGCTCGAAATCGAATTGGCGTATACTGCCCTCTTTTCTGATTTCGACATTTTCCGTATCGTCTTCGCCCAGCGGGACATCCTCATCCGCCGGCTGCGCCACCTGCTGCATCAGCGCATCAAATTCCGGCTGCAATTCACGGACGTCCTGGTCGTATTTTGCCTCTCGCTGTTTAAGTTCGGAAAGCCGTGATAAAGCAGCCTGCTTTTCGTCCGGCGAGAGCTTGGGGATTGACTTGCCGATGCGATTCTTGTCTGTGGAGATCTCCTGCAGTTGCTGCTTTGCACTTCGCAGGCCGGCGTCCACTTCGATGAGCCTGTCGATATCGACGTCGAACTTCTTGGCCTTGGAAGCAGCCGCAAATCTCTGCGGATCTTCTCGTATTTGCTTAATATCGATCATCGTGCTTGGTTACCAGCATATCAGATTATCAGGTAGATGTTCTCCCAGCCTACTGCCACTTCTTGATGATAACAACGTTGTTCTGGCCGCCGAAGCCGAAGGATTCGTTCATCGCGATGTTGACCGGCATCTTCCTCGGCTCATTGGGCACGTAATCGAGATCCAGTTGGGGGTCCGGATCGTGCAGATTCATCGTCGGCGGTACGACACTGTCTCGCATAGCCAGCACACAGGTTATCAGCTCGGCGGCGCCGGCAGCGCCGATCAAATGGCCCAGGACGCTCTTGACACTGCTTACCGGGATGTTCTTCGCCTCCGCCTTGAAGACAGCTTTGATAGCTTTGGTTTCTATCGAGTCGTTCTCGGCCGTACTCGTGCCGTGTGTGTTTATGTAATCCACGTCCTTGTAGCTTATGCCCGCATCGGCAAGTGCCGCGTTTATCGCCTGTGCTGCGCCTCTTCCGTCTTCGTGCATGTCGGTGACTCTGAAGGCATCGGAGCTGCTCCCGTAGCCGATGACTTCCGCGAGGATCTCGGCACCTCGCTTTTTCGCTGAGGTCAAGGATTCCAGGATGAGTATTGCTGCGCCCTCTCCGAGGACGAACCCGTCTCTGCTGGCGGTAAACGGTCTCGAAGCAGTCTCGGGGCTGTCGTTTCTCGTCGACAGGGCCGTCAGGCGGTTGAAGCCGGTGACCCCCAGCGGGTGTATCATCGAATGTGCTCCGCCTGCAATGATGACGTCGGCATCGCCCTTGCGGATCAGCATCGTCGCCTCGCCGACCGCCTGAGTGCTAGCTGCACAGGCGGTGAGGCAGCTTCTCGTCGGCCCGCGAGCGCCGGTCAGCATCGCGATATGAGCTGCGGGCATGTTCGGCTCCTGCTCAAGTTCACGCATCGGATGCATCCGGCCGAGAGCGACCTTTGCCCATTTGCCCCAGTCCATCTCGTGACTCTCGGCGTCCCAGGCCTCTGTGATTGCGTCAAAAAACACATCGTTGTCGACCGAGCCTTCACCCGCGCCGAGGTAAATGCCCAGCCTAGTCCGGTCAATGCCGTCTGCCGGCTGGTCGGTTTCAATGTCTATCGCCGCCTGCTGACAGGCCTGCGCCGTGGCGCCGATAACGAACCCCGAGCCCCGATTGCTGTACTCGTGCAACTGGGGATTGGCCGTGTGCTCGGCCAGATGATAGTCTTTGACCTCAGCGCCGAAAGTCGTTGGAAATGTCGAGGCGTCAAAGATGGTAGTCTTGGCTGCGCCGCTTTTGCCGGCCAACAGGGCTTGCCACAGCGATTCCACATCGTGACCCACCGGACAAACAATCCCCATTCCCGTGATGACGACTTGCTCATTTGTGTTCTTGTTAAGCATTTACCTGTCTATCCCAAGTTTGACGTATGGTGGATAAACTCGAAATCCGAAGCACGACAATTCCGGTTTCGTTTCCGGATGCCTGTTGCCCGGTGTTGTCCCGGAAATCCTAAACGAATCCGAAATTCTAATGTTCAAATTATCGAAACATGTTGTTTGGCTCATTTGAGTTTCGGTCATTTGATATTGTCTCGGATTTCGATATTCGGATTTAGCATTTGCTATTCTTTAGCACCACTGCGGCGGTCTGTCCACCGTAGGTGTAGCTGCAGGACAGTGCGTAACGGATCCTCGTATCTCGCGATTCGCTGGCAATGTTCAAACTGCAACCGTCCGCTTTCCTGCTGCAGTTTACCGCGGCGGGGATTTTGCCTTCTTTCATCGCGCAAACGGCGGCGACGATGTCAACTGCTCCGCAGGCGGCGCCGGTGTTGCTCAACATACTCTTGGTGGGCCAGACGGCAATGTCAGCCGCTGCCTCACCGAGAGCTGCCGCAATAGCTGCCGCCTCGGCCATGTCGTCACAGGATATCCCGGTGCCGTGCGGGATGACCAGGTCCAAATCTTCCGGTTTTATCTGCGCGTCGGCTATCGCCTTTTCTATTGCTATCTGCAGCCCATGGCCGTCCGGCTCGAGGTGCTCGTATGCAGGGTTAATGTTGTTGCTCTGGCCGATGCCAACCACTTCGGCGTAAATCTTTGCACCTCGTTTTTCGGCGTTTTCGAGATTCTCAAGTATCACCACGCCCGCGGCTTCGCCGAAAACCGAGCCTTTGGCGTCGGCGTCGAAAGGTCTGCATGCAGAGGCGGGATCGTCATTGTTCTGGCTGGTCACCCTCTTGAGCAGGCACTGGCGGATCATGACGATAGGGTTGACCTTGGCCTCGGCGCCGCCGGCCAGGGCGATGTCGCTTGCTCGGCGAGCGATAATCTGGGCCGCCTCGGCAATCGCCAGATGCGCGGCCGCCTCGGCACAGGTAATGGTATTGCTCGGACCCTGAATGTCGTGGATGATACCGACGTGACAGGCGAGCATGTTGGGCAGGTATTTCAGCAGCCACAAGGGCGTTATCTGCTCGATACCTTCTTTGCCCCACCTGTGAATGTCGAACTTGCCGTCGGTGAGGCTCGCCGCCACAGCGGGAGCTAGCTCGACGAGGTCGCAGCTTATCAGGCCGGCTCCGAGATTGATCGCCATCCGCTCGGGATCGACGCTGACATTCTCCGGGTCGATTCCTTTGGTGACAAGGCCGGCATCGGCGAGAGCTTCGCCGGCGGCGACGATGGACAGCTCAATGTCGCGCGACATCAGCTTGACGGCCTTGCGAAGGTTCTTCGGCAGATAATCGCGTATCTTATAATCGGGAACCTGCCCGGCTAGTTTACAGTCGAAACCGACCGGGTCGAACGCGGTGATTGTCTCTATCCCGACCTTACCCGCGCAGAGACCAGCCCACGTCTCGTTGACGGTCAGCCCCAGTGGAGTTACCGCGCCAAGACCGGTTATTACTACGCGAGCCGAATCCATCAGTTTTGCTCCGACTCTTTGCCGGCGGCCGAAAGCACATCACGCAGCAGCGATTCAAATACGGACGTGTCACTGCCGAACACGAAATTCTCCTCGGGAAACTCAATGCCCGCCAGATTCTGGTCTATGTGACTGAACATCAGATCTATCTCGGCGACCAACTTGTCGTCGCGGATGATCTGGCCGCTGGTAGTCGCAGCCTCGGCGACGATGGATTCAATCTGTGCCCGAATTCTTATAGTATCGCCCGGTTTGACGTAATCGAAAAAGACGGCCTTTTTTATCTTGGCCAGGATGACTTTTTCCTGGAAGTTCTTCGCTTCGCCTACCAGTATCCCCGCAGTCTGGGCCATTGCCTCGATCATCAG
>LJTR01000461.1 GCA_001303465.1 Phycisphaerae bacterium SG8_4 | reverse complement strand
AGTCAACTACAGTGACGGCTTTCACCCTGACGACAGTCTCGGCTCGATAGATCTCTGGCCCACCGAAGCGGATGGTTATGGCAAATCGCTCACACGCGACAGGCCCGGCGACTATGGCAGCGATCCCGACAACTGGATCGCAGAGCCGCCCTCGCCCTCTCAGTAAGCTCACTGAGCCGACAGAACCAACATGCCAGACAGCAATTTGTCGGATTTACCAGGTGTGCTTTAGAAACAGCCGGCGGTAAGCCACTCAGAAGTTCTCGACTACGGCGGCAGTGTGGATTGCCAGCAGCATCAGGTAGTCCAGATCGCCCAGCGTGTATTGGCCCTGATCAATCGCGTTATCGACATAGAGGATGCCGAAGCAACCGGTCGGATCGATGATGGGTGCTATCATCGCAGAGCAGATCTTTGGCTCACCGGTCCTAGATGAAACCTGTCGAATAAGCAGGAACTCCGCATTATTGACAGCCTGGGTGACCCTTTCTTTGACCGGTATTTCGCCCAGCTCCACGGCGCGGCCATCCCGGCTTTTGCCCGCATGACAGGTCATCGGGCCCTCAGCCACATTTCTTAGAGCACCCCAGCAATGAAGTGCCGCGAAGTCCTTCAGTAGGATATCCAACAGGGCCTTGAGCACCTCGTCGGCGCCATTGGCCTTGCAGATCGTCTCGGTGGCCTGCAGAAACTCCTTGGCCCGCCTGGCCGGCAGCCTGATATCGGGCGCCTGCTCAACGTCCGGCTTTCTCACTACGATCTGCGGCCCCGAGTCTGCCCGGGCCTTGCCACTATGTGGGATAAGTGTGTCATCCAGATGAACGGCCTCGCCGGCAGACTCGCCGGCTTCGAGACTTATTTCGATCGCGAAGCCTCCGAGGCGAAGACCATCGCCGCTCTTTAGCTGTTCCTGGTGAATCTTCTTGCCGTTCAAATACGTCCCGTTGGCAGACTCAAGATCTTCGACCACCCACTGCCCCTCACGATTGGCAGAGATTACCGCGTGCTGTCGTGAGACCTCTCTGTCAGGCAGGAAGACCTGGCTGTGTACGTGCCTGCCGATATAAACAGGACCTGTGGTAAACCGAAACTCTTTGACGGTCTTGCCCTCTTTTCTCAAACTCAGACGCATCTGTATTCCTCGCCACTGTTGTGTTATGAATTTCTACAGGTGATTATCGACAATTCCCCGCCGTCTGACAAGCACACAATCTCTGAAAGTTGGCGATTCTTGCCGCTACTGCACTAGGCTCTGTCTGAAGACTCGGTCGTAGGCCCGAGAGCGAGCGGTTTTTCGCCTGACAAAGACTGCGAAGCAGGCCATATTGGCTGTATCGTCGATGGAGCCGGATGCAGCCAAGTGAGAAACAAGCCGCTCGAAGCCAGAGCGAGTTCTCAGACAGAGCCTATCTCCTGGATTTCCTCTGTGCTTAGCGCCACGTTGTAAACGCGAACATCATCGATCAGACCAGCCCAGAAAGTGCCCTGGCCAAGATTCTGCCCGGCACCAATGTACAGGCCTGAAGTGGAAGATTCCAGCGCCGCTATGGCTGCACTGTCAGAAGCGACCTGCGCGCCGTCCACATATAAGCGTCTCAGCGAGCCATCCCACGCAAAACCCACATGATGCCATTGGCCGTCGGTGACTATAGACTCCGACACCAGTGGCTGTGTGACAGAACGCCCGGCCGCAGGAGGCGTCAATTCAGTCATCAGGTTCCCAAGCACAGGTTCAGCACCCAGCCACCTCTGGCCTGCCGAGCCGGCTTGAGATACGATTGCCTGGCCCGGGGCGCCGCCTTTGACCCAGGCAAAAACACTGAATGTGCCGCTGGCGGGATTCAGCACCAAGCCGGTACTCACATAATCATCAAGGCCGTCGAGTTCGAGAGCGCCATCGACCTTACCGTCGGCACTCCGCCAGAGAGGGTCACCGTAAGCAGTGCCGTGGTTGTCACCTGCGCCGTCGCCGGCGATTGCACCCTGCGCCTCGTCCAGCTTCCAGTGCGCAACCAGCGGAGAATACTCGGGCCAACTGTCGGAGCTTGTGGTTTCGTTAACCATCAAGACCTGAGCAGGACTCTTGGCCAGCTCAGCGAATCTCTGCGCGTCGCTTAGATTCCCAACATTCTGACCCCAGTGGTACGGTATCGCCAGACCGCACTTGATGTACCCCGTCGCCTCGGCGGCTTCGGTCGCGTTCATCGTATATGTGCCACCGGCAGGCAAAAACGCTACGTCAATGTCGGCAAGTGTCTTCATCTCATCAATCAGGTCCGTGTCACCAGCAACGTAGATGCGCTTGTCACCGAGCTCGATGATGAATCCGACCCAGTTGTTCGACCGCGGATGATTCGTCTTGTTGGTGTTGTAGGACGGTACTGCGGTGACACTGACACCATTTAGTTGAATCGTCTGGCCGGGCGCGATTGTCCGGCCGCTGCCGTAACGCTGGACAACGTCTGGCGGAGCAATAAACTGCGTCTGATCGTTGGAGACTTTGGCGATATCAGAGGGCGAGTAATGGTCGCCGTGAGTGTGCGTGACACATACCACAGTCGCGTCATTGAGCGACTGAGGCACTCTCTCAGGATCCACATATACTACGGAATGTTCAGTCCATATCTTCACGGTCGAATGACCCAGCCACTGCACCGTGATTATCTCCTCCGGCTCTTCCGCCGACCGATACAATCGGATATCGTCAAAATACATCTTGCCGGAACCACCGGACTGTCCCGGCAAGACGGGATCGCCGAGCCCGATGGCAATCCTGTCGACATCAGCCAGGTTCACACCTTGATCTGCGAACTGTCGCAAGGGCACAACCCACTGTGTCCATGTGTCCGTCACCGCCGCGTTTGGATCATCGTGGTACACGATAGCATCTGTCCCCCCACTGTCGGTGACAGCCACGTACATCGGTACAGCGGTATTGGCAAGCATCCCAACATCCTGGTCGGTCCACTGCGGATCTACCGTGGTGTCCGAAAAGCCCACATCGGAGAACCTCGCCTCGCACACCGCGTCGGGATTGTGGCTTGTCAGCGCCAGACCGATGTATATAGGCTCACTCATGGTAATCGCCTCGGGCGTGCCCAGCGGCGTCCACGCGTTGCCGTCCTCGGAATAGGAGGCCCTCACAAGTCCACCTGCGGTGCGTTCCAGTCTCACCCACCGAGGCGCGATGATACCGGGCTGTGCCGTGCTGATGCTGCTCTTGCCGGCTGCCGCACGGCGGCCGAACCAGACTCCGTTGGCGGGTGTCACTGCCATCATTGCATGCGCCGAATCTGCATCGAGTGAGTCGCGAATCATGACGCCGGCCTTGGCCCAGTCATCCGTATGGCTGACGCTGAGCACCTGAGCCTGAATCGTGCCTGCGCCGGTGATCTGCTTGTACGCGAAGTGGAACTGGTCTGATGGGTTCCAGATATCGATGCCAGAGGCGCTGATAGTGTAGGTCCCGGGCGGGTCCTCTTCAAAACCGCCGACATAA
The DNA here is from genome assembly GCA_001303465.1 of Phycisphaerae bacterium SG8_4. Taxonomy (GTDB): domain Bacteria; phylum Planctomycetota; class Phycisphaerae; order Sedimentisphaerales; family Anaerobacaceae; genus SG8-4. Next base: position 2,846 of record LJTR01000461.1, on the reverse strand, counting down.
ACCGGGTATCCTCTAAACCAGAGTGACAATTCCCCGACGCCCTGTTCGGTCCAGTCGCGCGGATAGGCTTGCCCTGAGCCTGCCGAACGGGTTAACGTCTTGACCACCTCCGAATACCCGGCAAAGCCCGGCTTGTCGTTGTTGTACCAGAAGGGCATCGATTGGCTGCCACCATTAACAATCGTCTCTTCGGTAAACGAAGCGGTTGTCTCGTCGCCAACGCTCGAGCCTGTACTGTTGCCGGGCAGGTAACCGACCTCACCGGGCGTACCCGATCCGAGACCGTCGCGCCAGCTCTCCCATATTCGTGTATTGGCGTTGTAGTTTTCAAAATCATCTACAAGGAGATAATCGGCTACCGAAAAGCTCCAGACCGCACCGGTGTACGAGGTGCCGTCGGCCTCGATCTCGTCGATCCGCCAGTAGTAGGTGCCCGCCCACTCAAGGGCCTCGGCCCGTTGTATCCGAGGTGTCGGCAGCCGTTACAGCATCCTGGTCGGAACCAAGGTACACGTCATGCCAGATGGCACTGCCGCCCGGGGTGAACTCTAGGGCTGTTGCATGGGCCAGTTGCACCGTAGATCCATCGGCCGGCATCGGAGAGCGAGCCTGGGTCGGATCGCCCGCGCTGGCCCATACCGTGGTCATGCCGGGATTGGTCAGATCGAAATCCATCTGCACCAGGGCCAGGCGGCCGTCTTCGAGAAGTTCGCCGCTCTTGACCCCGTATGCCGTGATCCAGCCGTTCTGCACGTAACCCTTGATCTTTTCCGTCTGGTCCTCTTCGCCTGTCAACACCATCACACCGCCGGCGATGTCCATGCTCCCGTTCGTACCCGAGAGCGCATCATCCGGATCATTCATCACCAGACCGTTCGTGTAGAGAGTTCCGCCATTAAGATGCAGTTCGCTACCCTGGGAGCCGCCGCGAGGGACCCTCGTGTTGGTTCCGACGGTGATCGTCCCGCCGTTGATGATGACTACACCCTTGCTGGGATCTTTTCGCCCAAGCTGAAACGCACTGCAGGTCACATCGCCGGCATCGAGCGTGAACATCCCCAATTCCTCCCTGCCTATCCTTATCAAGTTATCAGCCACGAAGGTCCCGCCGGTCATGTGGAGATGAACATAGCCCTGCCCGCCCGCAGAATCGTTACTCAAGGTGATGCTATTACACTGAGCTTCCGTATCGGCGTCGATTATTATCTCGGTGGGATCGCGAATCCAATCGACATAGAGTGCATCGCCGGCGCCAGGGGCTCTGTTGAGATCCCAGTTTTCCCCGGTGCGCCAGAGTGAATCACCGCTGCTGTTGTCCCATCTGAAATCGTCGGCTGAAACCTCGCCGGCGAGACCCAGAATCAAAGCAAAACAAGCCAGATATATCAACGCTCTAAGCATGATGATCCTCCTGCACAAGCTATCTTAAACATCCCGAAACCAGTCGGGAAACTTCACTTATTCCAAGGCCCAAAATCTACATACGCTGACTCCATCCGCATCGCAACCGTACTTGGCACAAATGTCTATTTGACAGATGGACATCAGTAGCGCAAGCACCTGTCGCTTCAAACCCTCTGCGATAGAACCTACCTGTACAACCTGATGTCGTCGAACAGCATCTTGCCGGAGCCACCAGCGGCTGAACTGTTCTTCGTGCCCAAGCCGATCGTGACCGTGTTGACATTGCTCAGGTTCACGCCCTGGCTGGCGAATTCTTGCAGGTCAATGACCCACTCGGTCCATTTGGCTGTCTGCGTTACCGCAGGGTCGGCATGATGTACAACCGCCGTGCCGTTCAGAGCTACGAACATCCGTTCAGGGGCGTTATCATAGTCACCCCTGAACCACAGTGACAACTTCGTGACACCATCGGCCGTCCAGTCACGCGGGTAAGTCAAGGTCAGGGTCGCCTCCGAGGTCTTCATATTGTTGTCGTAGAAATACGGCATCGACTGGGTACCACCGTGAACGATGGCCTGCTCGGTATAAGGAGGAAGGTCGTTGCCGACGAGAGCCCCGTTGTCAGTGGTCCCGAAACCGTCGATCCAGGCCTCGAATATCCTGTTGCTCGCCGGATCAGGTGGATCGATGTCATTGTAGGACTCGATGTCATCGACAAGAACGAAATCGGCCGTGGTAAAGCTCCAGACAAGACCCTTAACCGTCTCGGCGGCATAGACCGCGTCCACCCGCCAGTGATAGGTGCTGAGCCAGTCAAGTTTTCCCGGATCAAAGCTCTCAGAGCCGAGTGCCCTGTTGCCAATATACTCAGGCGAGGTCGTACCGGCGTTGGCCACGGCGTCCTTGTCGGTTCCGAAGTACAAATCATGTGAAGCGGCACTGTCTGCCGGAGTCCAGCCAAGCACTGTCGTTGTCTGCACATCGACGGCTCCGTTGGCCGGCTGCCGATTGCCGACGGCTCCGGGGGTGGCAAAACTCCAGACGTCGCCCTTGTGCGTCTCGAAGCCGTCGAATTCGTCGATGCGCCAGTAATAGACCTTCTCCAATTCGAGGGTGCCGGGATCATAGCTTGGCTTGCCTGACGGGACCCCTTGGGTCGCATCGTTCACATCGGCGAAATTGTTCCCGAGGAAGACAGTGTGCAATTTCGCTCCAAAGCCGCCTGTCCAGCCAAGGTCCGCCTCCGGATCCACGAATTCGCTGCCGTCCGCCGGGTCGGGAGCATAAGCGGTTTTCGGCGGAACCGAGAAGCTCCAAACCGTACCTTTCCAGGGACTGTTCGGGTCGGCTTCGTTGATTCCATCTACCCGCCAGTAGTAGGTCGTCCCCGGTACAAGGCCGTCGGGATAGGCGAATCCGGGAAAACCGATTATGAGCGATGT
>LJTR01000057.1 GCA_001303465.1 Phycisphaerae bacterium SG8_4 | reverse complement strand
CCAGGATCGCCAGGCACCCCGTGACATCACATGCGACCGGCTTGGCCAGGTATACGTGAGAACCCGCGCTGACCGCAGCGGTAACATGCTCGCCAAAGAAACAAGGCGGCGTCTCGCAGAACACCGCATCGACCTTGCTGGCAAGCAGCCCCTTGTAACCGGATAGACCGCAAAACCGGCGCCTTCTAGGGACACCGAGTTTCTCACCGATCGACTCCACAACCTCAGGAAAATAATCCGCGGCCGAGGTAATCTGGAAACCTTCGTGCTCGCTGAGCATCCGGGCAATAAGGCTGCCGCGACCGCCAAGGCCGATGCAGCCGACCTCAACTCGGGAATTTGCCGCCGAACCGCGAACGGCGGATGGCTTCACAATCGCAAAGCTCGAGGTAGCGGCGGCGGACTGGGCAATGAACTGGCGCCGGTTCAACAGTTCTTTCTCCTGTGCCATTTGTTATAGTTGCTCCCGATTGAAAATTCCCGTTCTTGCGCGGGTAAGTGGCCTTACAATAACAGGTGATGGTTTTGCCCGCGGGAATTTACTACCCTACACGGGTATACCGGCCCTCCAATTTCGCGCACACATTGGTCAATCCATCGGCGCAGGCGGTACCCTGACCATTATGTTCTTGTAGTGAACTACGCTCTTGGGATCGTGACCTTGCAGGGCGAAGGTGCCCTGGGCGATCCTACGGCCGGACCGCTCCCAGTCTTCTGGCTGCGTCCAGGCCACCGTAGTCTTGCCGTCAATCTGGACGATGACGTGGTTGCCCTCAACCCTGATGTAGTAGTGGAACCATTGATCGTCAACAGACGGTGCATCGTCGATCACGTCCTGGACATCGTACAGGCCTCCGGTCTTCTTGCGATCACTGTGGGTAGTGTTGACCTGGCATTCGAAGCCCTTCGAGGGCCAGCCTCTTTCCTGGTACTCAGTGTGGAAGTATATGCCGGAGTTGGAGCCCTCGGTGGTCATTACGTCAGCTTTGAACTCGAAATTCGTGAAGTTGGCGTCATTGACAGGCCCGACATAGAACAGGTGACTGCGAGGTCCGGCGACGATAATCTTGCCATCGCTGACAGAGAACGTGTCCTTGTTCTCGCTCGCCTTCCAACCGTCGAGGCTTTCGCCGTCAAAAAGGCTCTGCCACGGGCCTGCCTGAGAAAGAGGCTTCTTCTCCGGCGTCATCTGGCATCCAGCAACAATCAAACTCACAAACAGCAATAGTAACATTAACTTCCTGGTCATCTTTACTTCTCCTTAATAATCAGTTTTGAGAGTTCTGCGCTTCTGTAGAAGCCTAAACGGTCGTGATTGCTTACAGCGTCCATGGACTGCGCATCGGCCTGGAGAGCCGGCGGTTGGCGGCATCGTTATTCTCAAACCGCTCGGCCTTCGGGTCCCATCTGAGTTTCTCCTCGAGCCTTATTGCAATGTCGCTGATATGGCACAGTATATCGCCCTGTACGGCGTCATCAATATGGGACACCGTCTTGCCCCTGGTCTTGACGCAGTCCAGCAGGTTACGCACGTGATTGTTGCTCTCGGGCAAACGGACATCCGAGGACCCGAATTCGGTCTGCAGCAACTCCTTCGGCTGGGCGTTGATTCCGGAACGGTCAACGTGAACCCAGCCGTCGTCTCCCTCGAAAGCCGTGCCGTGACTTGTCGTTCTGCCGTAACGTTCGGCCCACTCCTTGGGGAACGGGTCTCCGGTGAAGTTCATTGTCAGGCCGCTGTCGTATGTCATCACGACGTTCCAGTTCATCGCGGTATCGCACACGCCTTTCGTGGGCCATGTACCCTTGCCCTCAATCGTCAGCGGTGTGGTGACAGCTTTGCCACCACCCCAGAATGCGATATCGATCGGGTGGATACCCCAGCCGGCGATAAAGCCGAGCGCATAGTCGGAGATAAACCACCAGAGCGCATTCGAGCAGCGGTCTTTTGTATAGGGCGTGTAGGGAGCCGGCCCCAGCCACCTTTCGTAATCGAGCCACTCGGGCACGGGCACCGGCGTTGCGTCCCCGCCCTGGGAGCTGCCGGGAGACCAGACATTTATTGTACGCATCTTGCCGAGCCTGCCGTTCAGTGCCAGCTCGCAGGCGAAGCGAAAATTGCGACTCGAGCGCTGCTGGGTTCCGAACTGAAAGACTCTGCCATTGCGATGCACTGCAGCGCGCAGCGCCTTGTCCTGGGCAAGACTTAAGCCCATCGGTTTTTCCAGGTATACGTCTTTGCCCGATCTAACCGCGGCCAGTGCGATCAGCACATGCCAGTGGTCCGGCGGTGCCGCGAGAATGACGTCAATGTCGTCGCGTGCCATTACCTCGCGGAAGTCCTTGTAGGCTTTGCACCCCGTGCTGTTGTAGTGCCCGTTCACCAGCTCCTGGGCGGCCTTCAGAACATGGCTCTTTACGTCGCAGACCGCCACGACCTGGGCGTCGCTTTGCCTCAGGAAGTTGCGCATCACGCCGCTTCCCTGCGGGCCTACACCGACAGCGCCAACCGTGATTCGTTCGCTGGGCGCAACCGTTCCCGCGCCGCCCAGCGCCGAAGATGAAACCACATACGGAAAACCTGCCGCCCCGGCTGCGGCACTGACAGCCCCCCTCAGGAAATGACGCCGATTGGTTAATTTCTTCTTCATGACTTTGAACTCCTCAAATCGTATCAGGTGACCAGAAAACAATAGCCATTTCGATAAATATTCCAACGTTTTGACCCGCTCGACGAAGAAACAAAGTGAGCGCCAGGAGTGTAACCGAGTCAACGGCCCCAGTCAAATCAAAATCCCGGTCCGGTCAAATACAGAGGGTGTTTCTCCGGCAGGCTAAGTTCCGGTCGCAGGGCAATTGAAATGCTCGCGTTCGGTGTGGCGATATGCGCCGCCTCCGACGGCAAATGCAGCTTGGCACCTTGGCCAGGCTATGACATCAGGACGCTACTTTTTGCAGCGTGAAAAAGAAAGTGCTTCCTTTGCCGACTTCGGATTCCACCCAGGCGTTACCGCCGTTGAGTTCGGCAATCTTCCGCACGATGGAAAGTCCGATGCCCGTGCTATCGACGTCGGCTCGCGGTGAGAGCGTCTGGAACATCTTGAAGATCTTCTCGAAGTGCCTTTTGTCGATTCCGGGTCCGTTGTCGGTGACGCTGAATTTCCAGAAATTGTCCTCCTCGACACAACCAACTTTGATTTGCCCCTTGGGCTTATCCATATGTTTTATTGCGTTGCACAGCAAGTTTTGAAAGACCTGCAAGATCTGCGTTTTTTCGCACATTATGGTTGGCAGATTGTTCTCGATAACTATTTCAATATTCTCCGGCGGAGGGGTCTCGGAAATTACTTGCGATAGAATCGCGTTCAACTTGATCGGTCGCCTCTTGTGGTTATCTCGTCCAAGCCTGGAGTATTGCAGGACGTCGTCGACCAGAGCGCTCATCTGCCTTGTCTTTCCAACAAGCAGTCTGACCTGTTCCTTGCCCTGGTCGTCGAACTTGTCGCTATAGTCAGTTGATATACAGTCGGCGATGGTTCCTATTGCCCTCAGAGGTGTCTTCAGGTCGTGAGCGGCTATGTGTGCGAACTCCTGAAGCTCCTTGTTCGCACGTTGAAGCTCTCTTACGGCCGATGCCAGGTCCTTGTTCACATTCTCTAACTCTTGCTCAGCTTCTCTAAGCGCCACTAACTCCTTCTTGGCGGTGACGTCGTAGACTATCCCCTGACTGCCGTTGATCGCGCCGCGGCTGTTCCTGGTGACGCTTGGAAAGAGGGTTACGTGTACCCGCTTGCCCTTGTAAGTCTTCAGAGTCAGCTCCGTGCTCTCGACGCTTCCTTTTTTCAGTTCCCGCAAAAACACGTTTCTTGCTCGCGAGTCCAGGCCAAAACGTTCAGGCAGAAAGCATTTGCCGACGAGTTCAGCCGGATCGGAAACTTCCAGAAGTCTCATGAACGCGGGGTTAACATAGGTTATCACACCGTCCAGGTCGGTTGTATAGACACTGTTGTTGGATTTGTCCAACAAGCTCAGATTCCGTTCTTCTTCCGCTTGCAGCTTATCCCGAACCGCCCGGAAAATGTCCGTTTGAGTCACCACTCCGGCCAACTCCTTGCCCTCGGTAACCACCAGCCTGCGCACGTTCATTTCTTCCATCATCTTGCTGGCACTGAAAACCGAACAGTTTGCGGCAACGCTTGCTACTGGAGAAGACATAACGTCCCGCACCCTGACGCGAACAGGATCTCTTTGCAGTGCAACTACTCGCCTGAGCATGTCCTTTTGCGTGAGGACTCCCGTGGCCTCGCCACCGTCCAGGACCACAATGCACGATATCCTCCGCAAGGTCATCAGCTCTGCGGCCTTGGCTACGGTGGCATTTTCCGGAATTACCGCCACATCGCGGCTCATGATCTCGGAAACATCCCTCCACAATCCATAAGATGTCAGCGCTCGAACCAGGTCTGTTTGCGTGACAATCCCAACGAGTTTGCCCTGCTCAAGGACTGGCAGCCGCTTGATGCGCGTCTCGCTCATGATATTGCTTGCCTCAAGGACGGACATGTCGCCAGATACGCTTTTCACAGTACCAGACATAATCTGCTCAAGCGTTGAATGATAAAAATGCTTGCCATTTCTGGCGACCCTCCTGAGCATGTCCGTCTCTGTGAGGATCCCTGCCACCTGCCCACCGTCCATCACGGCCAAACATGAAACTCTCTTCTCCGACATCATCTTAGCTGCTGAAACCACCGTTTCATTCGGAGAGATGGTTGCCACATTCTTGCTCATCACATCGGCCACAGTCAGCCAGGTTCGCGAGCAGGTAATCAAGCAATCAGAAGAAACGCCCCTCGCCTCAATTTCGATCAGATCGCTAAGTCGCTCGTTGTTCTTCATGAGTTGTTCCCAACATTTTTCACAGCGTGCTTTATCTCGATTTTTTGCAGTCTGCGTGTATCCACTCCCAATCGGGACAAGGCAGTTCTTGGGCGCATGACTGCGGGCCTGGTACTGTTGTGTGCATGACTGACGCGATTCATCGCCGGAGCCTGCTCGCCAAGCCTTCACCCGGACATAATATCGGCATATGTCGGCACAATAATGAGCAACAAGTAGGGCGGCTGCTCGAGTCTGCACAGCTCCAAATTCAGATTCAAGGACTGCATCTTTGAGGCCAAGCCGTGCAGGCAGTTCCGATAATCGACCGGCGTGACTGCCGCCCGACGCCCAGCCGGGAAATATTGCCTGCGTTATACAGGATGCTGCCCTTAAGAGCGTGCCCGCGGCAGGTAGCTACTTCTCACAAATCGCAGCTCACGACGGCCCATCAGCAATAATGTGAGAACCTCTGACCCAATACGTTTACGGACGTAAACCTCTTCAACTTTTCCCAACGGGAACGATTACTGACATGATGCAACTGCTGATCGTGCCAGGCGGTCTCAACCGGGGCTCAACCCGGGCTTTTTCGTTGACAGCAAGTTCGGCCACAGGTATAATCGCCTCTTGATTAAGGGCGTTTCTTATGCCATGGTGATGCCCATTGCCAGTGAAATAGGGAGAAGTTATGCAGAGCGTTTCGGTAAGTAAGTCCTGTTTTTGACTGCCGACTTGCCGAATTGTCGCAAAACAAGAATCGTAAACCGTAAATCGTCAATGGATTTGACTTGTGGTCACTTTCGTCGATTATCTCCGCCGGGTTGCAACTCTTGAATGGTATAATGTTGCCATCGAATTGATCTTTATAGGCTTGGTTGTTTACTGGGTAGTAGACTTTCTCGAAGGCACGCGCGGCGAAAGGTTATTCCGCGCCGTCATGTTCATCCTCATTGTCGGCGTTCTGGTCCTCAAACTGGTCGTGGGCCGGTTTCATCTCGAACGACTTCAGTACCTCTATAACGGCTTTTTGATCGGCGTTCTGATCGTCGCAGTCGCGGCGTTTCAGCCGGAAGTGCGAAGAGCCCTGATGCGAATAGGCCAGAGTCATTTATGGTCAAGCGCGTCCCAGCAGTTGTCGAGGACGGCAGAGGAGCTGGTATCGGCTGTGACGGAGCTTTCGGCCGCCAGAATCGGGGCCATTATTGTCATCGAAAAGCGGGTGGCGCTTGGCGAATTCATAGAGACCGGCGTCAGAGTCGACGCCAAGGTGACATCCGAGTTGCTCAAGACTATCTTTCAACCCGGCACGGCTCTGCACGACATGGCTGTTGTGATACGAGGCGACAGGATAGTGGCCGCCAGGGTGCAGCTACCGCTGGCTGAGGCTGTCGGCTCGGCCAGCATAGGTCTTGGCTCACGTCACCGTGCGGCCATAGGCATTACAACCGGTTCGGACGCCCTTTGCCTGGTGGCAAGCGAGGAGACCGGCATTGTCTCTCTTGCCGAGAACGGAAAACTCATTCGAAACATGGATAAATCCGAGTTGATAGAGCGTCTTGCAAGCGAAATCTTATGAGTGGGATTAAGCTGGATACATGATACGAAGGCTAATGTCAAGAAAAATCAAGTACAGCAAGATAGCTATCGTGGCATTGCTTACGGTCCTGATATGGGTCTGGGCAGATCTGGCCGTGGATGAGACACTCCTGGTCCCGAACGTTTCTATAAGCATCGTCAAGTCCAGCAATCCAGCTCTGTGGGCTGCGTTTCAAAACGAGGGCGAGCCACCTGTCTCATCGATATCTATGAAGCATATTGTGCTCAAGGGGCCGACGTCCAGAATAGCGGAGGTAGAGCGAGAGCTGAGCAACGGGATGCTGGACCTTGATTTTTCTCTGAATCCTGAGTTGATAGAAATGACTACCCCCGGATCACATCCCTTGACAGTCCTGGACTTTCTCAGGAACAGGAGCAGCGAAATAGGAGAACTCACCGGCGTTACGGTCGAATCCTGTGAACCGAATACGCTCACCGTCAACGTCGAAATGCTCGTCGAAACGTCACTGACCGTTGGATGCTTTTTTGATGAAAGTCGAAGATCTCAAGATTTCGAGAGCATCACTCCGGCAACGGTGACCATGTTTCTGCCTAAAAATTGGGGGCGGGAACGACCGGCTCGGGTCGAGCTGACACCCGCCGAAATCGAGCGCGCAAGGTCGGAGGCAATCGAGAAAATACCATTTGTTGTCCTGGCGGACGGCCAGAAACGGTACGCCGGCCCTGTGCAGGTCAAGATGCCGCCGGCGGGAGATCTGCTCGAGAAACTGAAAGTCGGAGGGGTGGGAGTGTCATTCTGTTTCAGTCCCATCACACAGGGCAAATACAGAGTGGTGCTGGACAATAGAATTGAAGTCATGAGCGAGATCGGCATCAGGGCTACCCAACAGGCCAAGGACGAGTACGAGGCCATGATCTACCAGGTACGTCTGGAAATCTACGACGACGACGCCGAAGCAACGGACTGGGTGTCAAGAGAACTCAAATACGACTTCCCCGATGAGTATGTGCGCAGAAACCAGATAGTCCTCGACCAGGATCCGGTTACCGTCCGGTTCAAGCTGGAACGCCTTGCTTCCAATGAGAATCCGTAGGCAACTGCAATCTGAAGGTCAGCAAAGCCTCGACAGTCATCCATAAGGCCAGTGCAAATATCACGCCACCAATTGTGACCAGAAGCCAGTTTTTCTTATTGATAAAAACCAGCTCATTCTCCACCATTGCCCATGTTGTAATCACGAGCATGACGACACAAGGCACGGCCGTCACCACAAACTTCATTCCGCCCTTGCGTCTCAGATATAGTGTCACCAACAGCAGTGCCAGAGCAGCCAGAAGCTGATTGGCGCTTCCGAACAACGGCCAAAGCAACATTGCACCTTTGCCGTCTGCACCGGTTGCGAACGCAAGCCCGGCGGCGGTAAGCACGGCAAAAGTGGTAGCCGCCCATCTGTTGGACAGGAAGGGAATCCTCAGATCGGTCGCCAGCTCGCTAACCACGTAACGCTGGATTCGTGTTGATGTGTCCAGGGTAGTGCCGGCGAAAGACGCGATAAACACACCCATAAGCGTGATGCCAACAGTCTCGGGAATACCGATCTTTCGCATCATATTGGCTGCACCAATCACCACCGGCGCCAATTTATCGCCTAGCCCCTTGGCTCCTATCCACGTGCCGTACTGGTGTTGCCAGGCTGCTTGGCCGGCCAGGGTTGTACCGTCATCAAGCTTCAGCGACATTCCCAAACCTGCCGCCACACAAACCAGGACAAGCACCGCCAAGAAGCCTTCCAATAGCATCGAGCCGTAACCTACGAACTGACAGTCCGGCTCCGCGGCGATTTGCTTCGAACTCGTGCCGGAAGCTACGAGTGAATGGAAGCCGCTTATCGCTCCGCACGCAATTATCACGAACATGAAGGGCCAGATCGGTGGAACATTGGGCGGCAGATCGGTATTGACTGCAGGTGCCACCAACGGCAGGTTGCCCGACAGTGAGCAAAACACTATACCTGCGACCAGCAGCCCCATGGCGATGAAGAGCTGCCAGGCGTTGATGTAATCCCTTGGCTGAAGAAGCGTCGTCACCGGTAGAGTCGAGGCCACCCAGGCATAGACCAGCAGGATTATGACCCACAGGCCGGTGGGCGGGATGCCGAAGACCGGGCCGAGCGTGACAGGGCGAAAACTGCCGACGGCAATGCATACGTACATTCCGATCACCGCTATGGTCGTAGCGATGGCAACGTTGGCGGTTTTCTTATAGACGGCAAAGCCAAGGCCCAGCGCTATGGGTATTTGCAGCCAGACAGGAATGACCGCATTGGGAAAGCTCGTAAATACGGTCGCAATAACAACGCCGAATACTGCAATGACAATGAGCAGGCTCAGAAAGACGACGGCAAAGAATATGAACCTGACGCGCATGTTGATATACTTGGAGGCAATTTCCGACAGGCTCTTGCCTTCGTTTCGCAGCGAGACCACCAGCGAGCCGAAATCATGGACCGCCCCTATGAAAATGGAGCCGAAGAATACCCACAGAACGGCTGGCACCCACCCCCAGATGATCCCGATCGCGGGCCCCACAATCGGGCCTGTGCCGGCGATCGAAGTATAGTGATGTCCGAAGATGATTCCCTTTCGAGCCGGCACGTAATCAATGCCATCGCAAAGCTCTCTGGACGGAACAGTCACACGTTTATCCAGCTTGAATATCTTCCTGGCCAGAAATCGTCCGTACGTGTGGTAGGCAATCAGGTATCCCACGCCGGTAATCAGCATTAGTAGGAGTGCATCCATTTTTCGTGTCCTGTATCTTTTCTTACTCTTTCACGGCATGTGCCCGTCACGAGCTATTCTCTGTGCCTTCGCGTGAGCAGCCTTATCGGCACCTCCTCGATCGGCAGCATCGACCGTAGTCGATTTACCACGAATCTGAGATAGTTATCTTCAAACAGCTCAGGTTCATTCACAAACATCAGTATCGTGATCGGATTGACCGCAATCTGGGTGGCATAATAGATCTTAGGCCAGCCCTTGTTGCTCCTTCTGGCCGCAGTTATTCTCTCTTGTTTTATGGTTTCAAAGGCCTTGTTCAATTTGGCCGTAGGTATCCAGGTCGTCGTCTGCTTGAAAATCTCCATAGCCAAATCCAGAACGCTCTGGACGTTCTTGGACTCACTTGCGGTCGTAAACGCCAACGGCGCATATTTCAAACCCGGTAGAACCTTAGTCAAATACTCCTCGTAGTCCTCGGTGACGGCCGAGTCCTTTGCGAGATCCCATTTGTTGACAACGAGTATGCAGCTCTTGTGTTCTTCGACTATGAACCTGGCCAATTTCTTATCGACTTGCGACAGCGGCAGCGCAGCGTCTATCATAAACAACACAACATCTGCACGATGAATCGAGCGATTCACACGAACATAGCTGTAGAACTCGATACTGTCGGCCATTTTGTTCTTCTTTCGTATCCCGGCAGTGTCGATAACGACAATGGTCTTGCCGTCCTTTTCGAACCGAACGTCCACAGCGTCTCTGGTCGTCCCCGGCATCTCGCTGACGATCACCCTCTCGGAACCGACCATGGCGTTGACGAGAGTGCTCTTGCCGGCGTTTCGTTTGCCGACCATCGCGATCTTCATAACCGGCTTGGCGGGTTCACCTCGCTCTGAGGATGAGAATCTATCGAAAATCTCGTCGAGCAGAACGGCCTTGTTGAGATTGTTCTCTGCCGAGATACACATGAATTCCCCAAAGCCTAGCCTGGAGAATTCCCCGGCCGCAGGGAACAGTTTTGCCGTGTCGGCCTTGTTGGCGACGCCGATGACGTCAAGGTTGTTTTTGCGCAGAAGCTGTGCTATTGTCTCATCCAACGGCACGATCCCATCGCGAATGTCGACCATGAACAACACCAGATCGGCCGATTCGATCGCGTGGAGGATTTGCTGCTCGATATGGTCGCCCAGCCGATCGCTGTCGACAATTCCGTATCCGCCGGTGTCGATGAGCTCGAAGTAGTGGTCGTCTCTTCCAATTATGGTGCTGACGCGGTCTCTAGTGACGCCGGCCGTCGGCTCGACGATGCTGATCATCTGGCCCGCCAGCGCATTTAGCAGACTGCTTTTGCCCACATTGGGCCGGCCAATTATCGCAACTACCGGTAACGCCATAAAACGTCCGATCTTCAGTCAAACATTTCAAAACACGTACTATACCAGAGATGGCCGCAAGGTTGAAGCCCCCAAATGCTCAGGATCGCAACCGATGAGCCGAGAGGCACGCTCAGAACAGCCACGCCCCTAACAGAGTTCCTTCCGCCGGACAACCTTCTCCATCTTGTAGTCGTCCATCACAAAGCCGCTGCCGATGTCCTGAACAAAGACGCCGAGGTTCGCAAAGCCCAGTTTCTCATACGCCTTTATTGAATCCGTATTGTTCTTGTTTACCGTAAGCGTGATCTTGCTCAGTCCTTTTCTTCCGGCAAGCTCCCCAAGAAATTCAATTGCTTCTCTCCCCAGACCTTTGCCGCGCTGAGAAGCCCTGATATAGAGCTTGCTCAGAAAAAGTCCGTCTTCTTTGGGACACACTCCCGTGTATCCTACATACTCATCGCCGGCCTTTAGCAGGTAATACGAGTAGCCGTTTTCAATCTGCTCGGATATCGCCTTCTTCGACTGGAACTTCTCCAGCATATAATCGACCTGTGCCTTGCCGATGATAGGAATGAAGTGCTGATTCCATATCTCGTGGGCAAGCGCCGCGACGGTTTCTATCTGAGCCTCAGTTGATACTCTCTCAATATTCATTCTTGTTCGGATAAGTTCATTCCTTCTTCAAATACAGTCTGAAGGTAATCATCTACAGGAAAGTACCGCCCTTCGGCCTGCCATAACTTGAGGATACTCTCAGCAATCTCACACCTCTCTTCTGAGTTGGCGTCGATCAGTTCGAAAGTCATCTCCATCTTACGAGCCTGAGCGAATGCGCCGTGGAATCGATAATGCGGCGAGTGTCGCAGTCCCGGAGAGAATGTATTCACCCGATGCCATGGTTTTATGTCTGCAACGTCGATCACTTTTCCTTCGAGGGCAACTGATATTGGAGTATCTCTGACTTCTTCTGATATCTTCACAAACCATAAATATCGCGAATAGCGAGCGCGACCGGTTTTGATGTTGATATCCTGGTGCCGACAGTTGATTTCTGTCCACGGCTTGGCCATTGGGACTATAACAGGCGGCAGAAGCACGGCGGCAAGGACAACTCCAAGTACAGTGCACAGCCTTTTGCTCGTTATCAGTCTCTTGCGCTCTTCTTCCAGGACGTCCAGTCCTGATTCTGTTTCAGTCACACAGAATTCCTTCCATCAACAGTACTCTCGCCATCAGTATACAGGATAATCATTATAACAAGAACACTGCGCTGCATGAAGCGCTGTTATCCTGACAGAATTGCTGAGTGACGAGGTGCACAATCTGGTTGCCGCAGGGCCGCAAGTCATGTATAATCGCTCCGGCTATGCGGCACGAAGACTCAAAGGCAAAGACAATCGTCCAACCCAAAACTTTTACCCGCGAAAGCGGGTATCGAAAATCGAAAATGTCATTGAGGGATTTTAGATGCCACACCTGATGATCTTCATCTTCGTCCCTATATTTATTGCCGTGCTGGTTTTCGGGATTATCAGTGCCCGGAAGCGGCGAGAGGCAATGTCTGCGCTGGCCGCGAACCTCGGCCTGCGTTTCGATCCGGCCAAGGATCGGTCTCTGCCAAGGCGGTACAAGTTTCTCGACAAGCTCCGCAGAGGATCGAATCGCTACGCGTACAACATTCTCTCCGGAAACTACCAGGGACATGAGATCATGGTGTTCGACTACCACTATCAGACCGGCTCGGGCAAGAACACTCACCATCATCACTTTTCATTCTTTATGTTGCACCTGACGGCCGCCTTCCCGGAGCTGGTAATCGGCCCTGAAGGTGTGTTTTCAAAGATCGCCCAGGCGGTGGGCTACGACGACATCGACTTCGAATCACATGAGTTCTCGAGAAGGTTCTGCGTGCGCTCGGCCGATAAGAAGTTCGCGTATGACGTGTGCAACGCGCGGATGATAGAATATTTGCTGTCCAATTGTGATTTCAGCATAGAGATCGAGAGCAACATGCTGGCGATCTCCTTCAATCGCAAGCTATCGCCGGATCTGATCGAGCCGAATCTGAACCGACTAGTCACCGTCAGATCGCTGATGCCGGACTATCTGTTTTCAGGGAGATAATTATGTGGATTCCTTTCGCTGTGGTCGCGGCGGTCGTTCTGCTGCCAATTATGTACGTTATACTGACGTACAACACACTCGTTGCCCTGCGAAACCATATCCGCGATGCTTGGGGCAACATCGATACCGAACTCAAGCGCCGCTACGATCTGATCCCGAACCTTGTTGCAACGGTCAAAGGCTACGCGGCCCACGAGAAGGAAGTATTCGAGCGCATCACCCAACTGCGCGCTCAGTGCATGGCTGGTGAAAGAAGCGTGCAAAAGCAGGCCGACGAGAGCCAGTTGGTCGACGCCCTGCAAAAGCTCCTGGCAGTCGTGGAGAACTACCCCCAGCTCAAATCCGACCGCAATTTTCTCAAGCTCCAGCAGGAGCTGGTCAACACCGAAGACCGCATCCAGGCGGCACGCCGTTTTTACAACGGCAACGTTCGAGACTACAAAAACAAATGCCAGATGTTCCCCAGCAGCATAATCGCCGGCGCATTCGGCTTCGAGTCACAGGACTACTTCAACGTCCACCCCTCCGTCCGAGAAGTCCCCGACGCCGACTTCGGATAGAGTGATTGGAATCCATTATAGGACTATACACGCCTAAACGTATTAACATCAATCGCGCCCGTCACATTTTCGATGATTAGCTTGCCGTCAAAACTCACTTCCATCGGTGTACCCTTGTTGCCAGTCAGATTTGTGCCTTCTGCAAAGGTCACGTTTTTC
>LJTR01000460.1 GCA_001303465.1 Phycisphaerae bacterium SG8_4 | reverse complement strand
GGCCATGTCTCGCTGAAGATATTGGAGTAACTGATGTAGATGTCGGATTCAAGATACGGTGCCTGAACATCGACCGGGTCTGTGGCGTCGATGATCGAATTGGTGATATTGTAGATTATCCTGCCGCCGGTAACGCCGTATTTGTTGTGGGATTGGATGCCAACGTCCAGAACGCCGGGTGTCTTTGAGCTTACGATTGTTGAACGGTCGATGTTAACGACGGCCGTTGCACCGTCAAGTGTTTTGGCTGCGATGGTGGCAACGGTCGGGTCCTCCGGCGCCTTGTTGTTCTCGACGATCAGGCAGTGATTGATGTCCACTTCGCCACCGTAGACACTGATGGCTTTATCCTTACAATCCCGGACAATTGAATCCTCGATTGTGACTCGCGAGCTAAGAGTATCGATACCATCGTCGTCGATATCTGCGGCCACGCAGTGAATCAGTGTGCATTTCTGGCCGGCCTGCTGGCCGTGGATGTAGATGCCGTCGGCATCGTCGTCACCGTACATCTCTGTTATCCAACTGTTCTGAAATAGTAGTGCGGTTCTGGAGATCTCCGGCCCCATGACCGAGCGCGCGAACAGGCAGTTGTGAAATGCCAGATCTGAGCCCGATGTCACTTGCATGATTTTACCCGCATTGTCGGTAAGGGATGCATGGTCAAAGACAAACGCGGAATTCGACGCGCGAATGGCCGGGCCGGAATTTGAGTGGCCGACGTGCGGAGAGCGTCCGGCCTGCGTGATGTTTGTGTATACAAAAGTGGAAGGCTCGGCGTCTTCGTGATGGAGTTCGCCCCAATTCTGACCGGTTCTGTACGCCGTGATGGTGACCGGTGAGTCAGCAGTACCGAGTGATTGGATAGATCCTCGGACATCGATATCTGTTCCATCTGTGCCTGAAGGGACGCCGTCGATAAGTACGAGCGTTCCGGCCTCTAGTTTCAGCACTACTCCGCGCGGAATCGCAAAGTCACCGCCGGTAACGTGATAGATACCCGTCCACGTCTGCGATCTGATGAGCCCGCCGGAGACACTGTGGACAGGCTTTCCGCTCCAGTCTCCGAGGACCTTGTTCACTTCAAGGCCATCGATCTCTGCGGTCAACGTGAAATCACCGCTGCCGCTGAACGTGACCAGAGCGCTTCCGAGGCCGTTATACAGGGTGACTTGGTCTGTCGAAAGGTCGATGCTCGGGTTGTCGTCGACCGAAAGTGTTGCCACGGCGTCCCACAAGTCTCGCTTTACGATTCCGTCATCGCCCAGAAGTTCAATGCGCACCAGCACCGGCACCCCGGCCAAGAAGCTATCTCGAACGATGAGGTTTAAGCCAGCGTCGGAAGTCTCCGGAGCGATCCACTCTGCGCCACCAGTGTTTCTGGGGTAATCGTTCGTCAGACCTGTGTCGTACCAGATGTCAATGTGCCTTTGGTCAACCCGGCGGCCTGTGCCGTCTGGACCATCGAAAGCCTGGACGATGATGCGGTTGATGCCTGGATTCAGCAATATGTTGTCGATGGACCAGGTACCGTTTCTCTGCGACCAATTTGATTCGGTGACTAACTGACCGTTGACAGTGAGCGACCGCGTTTCAATCGCGTTGGCTGTACCGGTAAAACCTGCAAATGGCCAATTAGTCCGATGCAGGCCCTTGACCACTGGCAGATTGCTATTGATGGCGAACTGTTGTGGGATCTGCGGATCGTTGCCGGCCGGGTAGCCTCTGTAGAGTATGCTGTTGGCACGGTCGATGATGAACTGCTTTATTCCTCTCGGCCCTTCGATCTCCGGGTCGCCTACCCAATCGCCCAGGAGCCGGTCAATCAGTGGGTGAGCATTCTCCGGCGCAAAGACCGTCTCAACCAGATCTCTGTACTGCGCGTAATAGAGTTTTATGACGTCGGGATTGCTTAGCAGCCGGGTCAGGCCGTTGACGCCGGCATACACGAAAATGTCAAGCTGCGGCCGGTAGTCATGGTCACCCTGGCCGAGTACGGTGTCGAGGTCATGGGGAACGAGCCAGAATCGCGGATCTTCGACGCCGCGATACATGGCATAGTCGTCACCTCGGCCCGACGTCAGGCCGCCTTCCCGATTGCCCGCCAGGGCATCGGCCGCCAGATATCGCACCCACTTCTCAAGGTTAATAATCTCGCTGACCTCGGCGACAAATTCATCGTCCGAGATGTCACGATCATTCAGCGTATCAATCAGGCCAAACAGATCGGACCAATCCTCCTGGGAGCTGTTTGTCCTCTTGATGTAGTTGTCGCGGTAATCGTCGGGATCAGGGATCTGACCCGGACTCTCTTTGTGGTCAAGGCCGGCGTAGGTTCGGCTGTGAACACCATCGTCATAGTACGTGCACCGATACAGGTTGCCGGCGGCATCATTGGGGAAATGCTTCTCGGCCCAATCACTGTCGAGAACCTCGATTGCGGCGTAAGAACCGTAGGAACGGTTGTAGT
This sequence comes from Phycisphaerae bacterium SG8_4, assembly GCA_001303465.1. Lineage (GTDB taxonomy): Bacteria > Planctomycetota > Phycisphaerae > Sedimentisphaerales > Anaerobacaceae > SG8-4. The sequence continues at coordinate 5,258 of LJTR01000460.1, read as the reverse complement.
CACTTGCCGCCTGGTTCTGCCCGTTGACCCTTAACTGCACGATGGTGACATCGGCGGCAGGCAGATCCGCCATCTGGAAGAGCACACTGCCCATCAGTTCGAGATGAGGGTACTTGTTGTTGAGGTTTATTGCAGCCACGCTTTTCCACAAGTGATCGTGCCGGAAGTTTACATGATAGGACATCGGTGGATCAGCTCGCTTGCGGTTGCCCCGGTTGCGGACGCCAACACCATAACGGACCGTTGTCTCGACGCCGTCGATGCTGATGAATGTGGCGTTCATCTGCGCATTGCTCATGGCTTCGCTGGCGAAAAGGTTACCCGAGTAATTTCTGTCCGCGATCTCCTGCAGTTCAGTGAACTCTTGCCTGCCCATGATGAGGTGATAGACAGGTTGTCTGCCGGGGTCCCAGCCTGTCTTAAGAGGCGACGAAGTATGAACCTGATAGAGTGCGTTTGTCGCTTGCTGTGCGGTTCCATCGACCATGCTGGGCGCGGGCCAGCTGCGCCGATTCAGGGTAGCATCAGTCGCAGCCAAATAGAACTCGATGATTGTGCCGTCAGGTTGAGCGGGTATTTCCGCTGCGTACGTGCCGTCGCTCGCGCTGCCGTCGGCGTGCGTGCCGTCATCGAACATCGTCAGGCTCTCGAAGCTGACCGCGCCGTCGCGACGGTAGTGCAGGGTCGCGCCGATACCTGTTGTTGCTTCATCCATTATGCATGCAGATATCGTCACAGGCTCATCGGGACCGGGGATGATCGGCCAATGTACCACATCCAGGATGAATGGTGCGACGTTGTCGGAGGCGAGCGAGTTGATCGCGCCTGGTGTGCCACCGCTGACCACGCTTGCCCCCCAGTTCTGGCCATGCTCGTTCGGCATCTCGCAGTTTCTAAGTTCCAACGATCTGCCCCCGCCATCATGATCATCCGACCATACCCAGCCGCGATGGCCGTGATCGTCGGGGCCCAGTTGGCGCACGCCCCAGTCGCCCTGGTCGGCATAACGGATCGAATCGATCCGGACACCGGCACGGTCGAGCAACTCGATCCTTTCTCCGCTGTTGCTCAGTTTGCCATCCCAGCCTCCGACAACGTCAGCAATGCCCGGGTAGATGGCCTTCAACGTGGCCACGTCCGCCGCCACCACAAGGTACTGCCCGGCGCCGACTGTCACATTGGGAAAGACGAAATCCACGGCACTGCTGAGGCGCCAGCCCGAGAGGTCTACGGGTTGTGTCCCCCGATTATACAGTTCGACATATTCCTTCCCGACGTCCTCCGGCTGACCCACGCCCGATTGGGGATAGTACATGATCTCATTGATCACGATCGCGGCTTTCGTGTTGGCGACAGGCCCGATTTCTTGCGAGAAGGCGATATCTGTCTGGTTTACGCCAACCGAAGCAGCCAACGACGCACGCAACAGCAGTGACAGAAATGAGATTCTTTTAGATGTGACTATTGTCTTGCTCCGTTTCAACACATGCTGCGGATGGGTGACTTGTGTGCTTCAAGCCGCAAGCAAGGCACGCTCCTCGCACGTCTCTAATGCTTTACATCCAACACTCACCTATCTTACTATATTTGGAGCAGTCAAGTCAACTTAATAGTAGCTCTGGTGTCGCTCGGCCATCTGCCGATCTACGACAAGAAAGAACTTGTATTCCTCTGCTGGCGAGAATAACATTCTTACAGAACTCACAAGTACTTCCGACAGGAGAAAAGCCATGATGAATCGACGCGAATACCTCAAGAGGACAGGTCTTGGACTGGTGGCGCTGGCGATGCCGGGATGTGCGGTTGTCGGCAGAAGAGTTGCTGGCAGACGGCCGCCGAACATCGTCTTGATCGTATCTGACGACCAGGGTTACAATGACCTGGGTTGCTACGGCGGCAGGGAGGTCAAGACGCCCAATCTCGACGGGCTGGCCTCTGAGGGAGTGCGACTGACGAGCTTCTATGTCACCTGGCCGGCGTGTACGCCTTCGCGAGGCAGCCTGCTCACAGGGCGCTATCCTCAGCGCAATGGTACCTATGATATGTTCCGCAACGACCTTGTCGATCACGACTATCGCTATGGGCCGGATGAGTATGCCATCTCATGGGAAATGATCGGCGGGATGGACACGCGCGAGGTGCTCATCCCTCGGCTGCTCAAACAGGCCGGCTACGTCAGTGGTATATTCGGCAAATGGGACCTCGGGCAGTTGCACCGTTTTCTGCCGTTGCAGCGGGGCTTTGACGAATTCCATGGATTTACCAACACGGGCATCGACTACTGGACGCACGAGCGATACGGAGTCCCGTCGATGTACCGGGACAACAAGCCGACCACAGAGGACAAAGGGACCTACGCTACAGACCTGTTCCGGCGCGAAGCGATGCGCTTTATCGAGAAGAACAAGGACCGTCCTTTCTTCTGCTACATTCCATTCAATGCTCCACACGGAGCTTCCAATCTCGACCGCCCCCGTCCCGGCGTGCAGGCACCGCTCGGATACGTTCAAAAGCATTACGGCAAGTATGACGCGGGAGATACCCGCAGGGCGAGGCGAATGCGCTATATGGGGGCCATCACGTATATGGATGAAGCTATTGGACAGGTCATGGGCCTGCTCGCAGAGCATGGTCTGGCCGACAACACAATCGTCGTCTTCTTCTCCGACAACGGCGGCAGCGGCAGCACGGCCGACAACGGCCCGCTGAAGGGCGGCAAGGGCCGGATGTTCGAGGGTGGAATCCGTGTTCCATGCATTGTTCGCTGGCCCGGCACTGTTCCTCCAGGGACAGTCTGCGACGAATTCCTGTGTTCGATGGACATCTTGCCAATGTTCTGCCGCGCCGCAGGTACCCGGCCACCTCGTGATGTAATACTGGACGGTTTCGATATGACCGATGTACTGGCGGGCAAGAAAGAGTCTCTGCGCAAGGAGATGTTTTGGCAGCGCCGGGGTGACAGGGCAGCACGGGTTGGAAATTTCAAATGGGTCGAATCTTCCAGCGGGTCCGGGTTGTTTGACCTGTCTTCTGACCTTGGGGAACAGCACGATCTGTCGCAAGAGAAGCCTGATGAGCTGAACAAGGTCAAGTTGCGTTTTGAGGCGTGGAAGAAACTGATGGACGAGGCCGAACCTCGCAGGCCGTTCAAGAACTTCTAACCTGCTCTGTTTTCTCCGTCAATAGTGCCGATTGACAGTTCTTGGCTTGACGCAGTAGTGGCTTTTTTGTACAATCTTTATGCTCGATCATCACCATAAACCTTAGTGAGGTATATTATGCCGATGAAACTGCAGTTTCTTGGTGCCGCCCAGAATGTCACGGGTTCTCGTCATCTCCTACACGCAAATGGCGTCAAACTTCTTGTCGATTGTGGACTCTACCAGGAGCGCCAGTTCCAGGAACGAAACTGGAATCCGTTCACCGTGGATCCTGCGAGTATTGACGGCGTCTTCCTGACTCATGCGCATCTGGATCATTGCGGCTTGCTGCCAAAGCTGGTGAGAGAAGGATTCAAAGGCAGGATATATTGCACGGAGGCGACCGCGGAAATCGCCCAGATAATACTCTTGGATTCGGCAAAGATTCAGGAAGAAGACGCCAAGTACAAGGCCAAGAGGCATAGGAAGGAGGGGCGAAAAGGGCGTTACCCGGAGCAGCCGCTTTATACGACTGCCGATGCCGAGGCTTGCTTCCCCCACTTTTCGCCGGTCAAGTACAAGCAGCGCGTAAAAGTTGCCGAAGGTGTCGATGCTGTCTTTCACGATGCCGGTCACGTCCTGGGTTCGTCGATCATAAAAGTGAGGGCCACCGACGGCGGCGAGCAGAGAACCGTACTGTTCTCCGGCGACCTGGGAAGGCCGAGCAGACCCATCGTGCACGATCCTGAATTGATCGCTGAGGCCGATTATATCCTTGTCGAGTCTACCTATGGCGACCGCGTACATCAGGGATCGCAAGATATCGGCGAGGCAATTGCTGCCGTTGTGAATTCTGCCAGGGAGGCCGGGGGCAACATCATTGTGCCAAGCTTCGCACTGGAACGAGCGCAGGAGCTTCTCTACTACATAAATGAGCAGTTGTTGGCCAAGGCCATACAGCCCCTTAGGGTGTTTCTGGACAGCCCCATGGCGTCGCGCATAACGAAAGTGTTTCAGAAACACGGCGAACTATATGATGAGGAGATGATCGACCACCTGCGGAATAACGAGTCGCCTTTCAAATTCCCCGGACTAACCATGGTTGGAACGAGCGATGAGTCCAAGGCCCTCAACCGCATGAAGGGGGGCATAATGGTTATAGCGGGCTCCGGCATGTGTACCGGTGGAAGGGTGAAACATCACCTTGTGAATAATATCTCCGATCCTCGCAACACGATAATGTTCGTGGGCTATCAGGCGGTAGGAACGCTTGGCAGGCGGATTGTCGATGGTGAAAAGGAGGTCCGCATACTTGGGCAGAAATACAGCGTCAAGGCGCGTGTCGTTCGAATCAACGGCTTTTCCGCTCATGCCGACAAAGAGGAGCTACTCGCCTGGCTCAAAGGCTTGAAGAAGCCGCCACGGAAGGTGTTTGTTGTACACGGAGAATCAGAAAGCGCGATGCTTTTTGGCGACTATCTGCGCAAAGAGACCGGCTGGCCCGTGGCCGTGCCGGCCTATCAGGATGAGATTGTCCTGGATTAGCCTCCGGGGAGATGGTTATTTGTATAGCATGAAGGAAACGCGTGGGGAGCCCATCATGAAGAAGTTCTTCCGAAACTCGACATTGGGATTTCTTACAGCCACCCTGTTACTGGCCTTCAAACCGGTCTTCGCATCATCGGTCATCACCCGCAATCAGATTGAAGCCGATTGGCTTCGCCAGGAGCAGGTTCGGAGGACCCCGATGGTTTCCGGAGGTGCCAACGCGACGCCGGAGCAGGATGCGATCGGAGCAGTGGACGGTGTCAAGAACGGCAAGTGGGGATTTCACACGGAAAATCAGGAGAATCCATGGTGGCAGATCGACCTCGGCGCGTCCGTGACTCTGGCTCGTATCGCTGTCTACAATCGTTGCGATATACCGGACCGTGCGTCGAGGCTGATGATTCTTGTTTCGAATGATGCTCGCAATTACGAGCAGGTCTATCAGCACGATGGAACCATCTTCCTGGGCCAGACCGACAAGAAACCGCTGGAGGTAAAACTCGATGGCGTTAAGGCTCGCTACGTTCGCCTTCAGTTGCCGGGCAAGAGCTACTTCCACCTTGACGAGGT
>LJTR01000459.1 GCA_001303465.1 Phycisphaerae bacterium SG8_4 | reverse complement strand
CCTTCATCAGGCGGGTGCGTTTCAAAACCACATTGTTTCTGCATGAAATAGAATCCGGCGCCGAGTGGCCCCTCTATGATGGGCTCGACCGCGACATGCAGGAAACCTGGGCCGTTCACGGGGTCTATCCGAACATCGCCTGGACGCCGGATAGCAAGTCGATTGTCTTTTGGGCCCAAGGCGGCATTCGGCGCATTGACGTGCGCAGCAAAGAAGTCACGGAGATCCCTTTCCACGTCAAGACACAGCACAAGGTCGGCAAGGCCCTGAGAAATCCGATAGAAGTTGCTCCGGATCGCTTCAGGGTCAAAATGCTGCGATGGGTCCGGGTTTCACCAAACGGCAAACTCGTGGCCTTCCAGAGCCTTGGCCGCATCTATGTTGCAGGTTTGCCCGACGGCGAGCCGCGACGTCTGACGCGGCAAAGCGATCACTTTGAATTCTATCCGTCCTGGTCGCGCGACAGCCGGCATATCGTCTACACCACCTGGGACGACGAAGAGCTTGGCAGCGTCCGGATCATCTCGGCCCAGGGAGGCAGGGGCACAGTCGTCACGGACAGGCCGGGCCATTACGTGGAGCCCGTCTTTTCGCCCGACGGGACAAAGGTCATCTACCGAAGGATTTCGGCCGACAGACTTCGAAGCCCCACATGGACACACGAAAGAGGTGTCTATTCGGTGCCGGTCCAGGGAGGCAAACCGCAGCTTGTCATCAAGAAGGGCAACCGGCCGCATTTCGGATCCGAAGACGACCGGCTCTACCTTCTGGATATTGAGGCGACAGATCCTGACGACAGGCGCGCACTGATAAGCGTCGAGCTGGACGGCAGCGATGAGCGGACACATTTTGTCAGTAAGAACGCCACTGAATTCTGTGTCTCGCCCGACGGAAATTGGGTCGCGCTGCGCGAACGCTTCAACGCCTACGTCATGCCGTTTGTGCGTTCAGGTCGAGAAATTGAGATCGGTCCAAAGAGCAAGTCGGTCCCGATGAGGAAGGTCTCGCGCGACGCTGGCGCGTACCTGCACTTCTCTGGTGACAGCCGGCGTCTGCACTGGTCGCTCGGCCCCGAGTTCTATGGGCGCGACCTGACGGATGCATTCGCCTTTCTAGAAGGTTCGCCCGAAGAACTTCCGGAGCCGGCTGTCCGTGGTATCGATATGGGCTTTGAGGTCGAAGCGGACGTCCCGACCGATGAGTATGCCCTGGTCGGGGCGCGAATCATCACGATGCGAGGCGATGAGGTGATCGACGAAGGGGCAATTGTAGTCGAGAAGAATCGGATCAAGGCTATCGGGCCGAAGGACTCGGTGACAGTGCCTGGCGACGTGAAGGTCATCGATGTTTCTTCCAACACGATCATGCCGGGGATAATCGATGTGCATTCGCATGGCCCCTATGGAGGCAACGGGCTGATCCCTCAGCGCAACTGGTGGCGCTATGCCGATCTGGCCTTCGGGATCACGACGAACTTCGATCCGTCCAGCGATACCGAGACTATTTTCGCCGCCGCTGAACTCCAGCGGGCCGGCCTTATCGTTGCTCCGCGAATTTTCTCTACGGGAAGAATAATCTATGGCGCCGCCGGGACATCCAAGGCCGAAATCGACAGCCTGGACGACGCCCGTTCACACATTCGGCGTCTCAAGGCCGCGGGCGCCTTCTGCGTGAAGAATTACAATCAGCCCCGACGGGATCAGCGTCAGCAGATTATCGCCGCTGCGAGAGAGCTTGACATGATGGTCGTGGCCGAGGGTGCGTCACTATTCCATCTCGACATGTCGCTAGTCGCAGACGGCCAGACAGGGATAGAACACTGCATTCCCGTCGAAAAGGCCTACGACGACGTCATACAGTTCTTCTCTGCCACCGGCACAGGCATAACGCCTACACTGATAGTCGGTTACGGTGGAATCTGGGGCGAGAATTATTGGTATCAGCATAGCAACGTCTGGGAAAACCAGCGGTTGCTTACGTTCGTGCCGCGGGATGCCGTCGATCCGAGATCGCGCCGGCGTACAATGGCGCCCGAAGAAGAATACAACCACATCAATCTGGCCCGATTCTGTAAACAGCTAATCAACGCCGGCGGGCGAGTCCAACTCGGTGCTCACGGCCAACTCGCCGGTCTCGGCGCCCATTGGGAACTCTGGATGCTCGCCCAGGGGGGATTTACACCGCTGGAGGCTATCAGGGCTGCGACGTTGGAAGGCGCGCGATATCTCGGATTAGACGGTGACATCGGTTCGCTGGAGCCCGGTAAACTGGCCGATTTTGTAGTTCTGGAGGACGACCCGCTGGAGAATATCCGCAATTCTCATAACATCCGCTACACAGTCCTGAACGGCCGCATCTATGACGCTCGTACGATGGATGAACTGGGCGACCGGCCCAAGCAGAACAAATTCTACTGGCAGATGGACTACAGCACAAACAGGTAGACATGGGACGGCTACCAAAGCGGCGTCTGTCTGTTGAAGGGCGGTGACTGACTTTATATGATCGATCGTTCGGGAAGTCTTTGGAGAATCGCTATATGGCTGGCAAGAGAGCATTCACGTTGATCGAGTTATTGGTAGTGATCGCCATCATTGCTCTGCTTCTGGCGATACTTATGCCCGCGCTTCAGAGGGTCAGAAAGCAGGCCAAGGGTGTGACGTGCCGTAACAATCTCAAGCAAATCGGCCTGGCGTTCAATATGTATACCGAGGACAATGACGGCAAATTCCCGCGCAACGGCGGCGTCTGGATCCTGAAGTTCATGCCTTACGTCGGCGGTTTGGGCGACGAGGACGAAGACTACCGAGAGATGGGTGTGTACAACTGTCCGAGCTATCCGAACAAGGAGCAGACCCTTGATTACGTGATTAACTCATGGAAGGACGGCCAGAACGAACACATCGGCTACAGCGGCGTCGGCGATTTTCGGCGGCCCGCTTCAAAGATATTCCTGGCTGACAACGAGGATGGATCGTGGCGTACTATTATCAGAGATGAGGGCAGGCTGGGAGGACAAGGCACCTTCGATGTCTGGCACCCAAGCCATCTGCCCACGGGCGCTGACGGACAGCGGCGAGTGGCCAGGGCCCGTCATCGCGACGGCTGCAACGTGGCATATATGGACGGCGGTTCCGGCTGGGTCCAGGCCGAGAAGATGATCCCCGAAATGTGGGATCCCAGGTAGTCACTCAACTACGACATCCGCGCCTGAAGCTTTTCGCGCTGCATAGCGTTGAGTGGTCTGGTGCTGCGGGCCGCGTCGACGTTGACAGGAACATGTTCGATCGCACTCATACCCACGACGGCCCCCGATATCGGCAATCCGAGAACGTAACGGATTAGCGTTTCCGCCTTGGCCTGGCGCGGTGCTGCGTCATGATACCAGATCGGATCGTTCTTGATCGGATTGCCGAGCGCGAGCGAGCCGTAGCCACCGCCCATCACCTTCATCGCCAGGATTCCCATATTCTTGCTGCGAGCAAGCGGAAGAAGCAGCTCCTCGAAGGGCCTGCGTCTTGGCGTCGGATTGAACGTGGTGAGGATCGTATCGAAATCGAACAGCTCAATCGCGCGGCACATCGCATCGGCCGACTCGTGTCCTGTGACGCCGATGAATCGGGTGACTTTTTCTTCCTTGAGTTTGCGCAGCGCCCTCATAACACCCTTGTCCCATTTCGTGAAGTCCTCTTTTGCCCTGACGCCGTGAAGCTGCAGGAGATCCAGACGGTCCGTGCGCAGTCTCTTGAGACTGGCCTCCACTTCTTTCATGGCTCCGTCGTAAGAGCGGTCTCCCGTTTTGGTGGCGAGGAAGACCTCCTTTCGTCGAGTCGCTAGCACGCGGCCGTAGTTGGTCTCGGACTGACCGGCACCGTAGGACGGCGCCGTGTCGAAGTAGTCTATTCCAGCATCGAGAGCGGCGTTTGCCAGCTCGGCCGGATCAAGCTGCTCGGTCGGCGGCTGTTTCATCCCGCCAACACCGCCCAGCAGCCGTCGCAGCTAGCGTCGTCATGAATTGTCGTCGATCCATTTGTCTCGTCCTCACGTCTTTCCACGTCGTTGCCAGGGCCTGAATACCTGTCTAACATGTATCAGATAAACATCGGCGGGGCAAGAGAAAATCACAGCGAGTTTCAATGCCTATTCTGACAAAAATGGTGTCATGGAAATCTGACCGACAAACCGGCCGCGATGAACCAGTCATCCGCACCTTCAGACAGCCCCACGCCGGAAGAAACATCCAGTTGCAGGTTGTCTCCGAACAGACACGTGAATCCGCCGTCGAAGGAGTGTGCCGGACCTCCGTCACTGCCGGTGGGCACGTCTCCGAAGAACTCGACGAAGCAGGCGACGGTCTCGGTCAGGCCAACTCCCAGGGCTGCCGAATATATGAACTCATGCCTCGTGTCCCGGTCGCCGGCAGCGTCCTCTTCGCTTACCCAGGCCTGCCCAAGATTGTAGCCGAACGAAAGCTGATCGGAGAGAGTGTGTGAGAATGCCAGCCGGTAGTCGGGATCGAATCTCTCGCTCGGCAATGGCGCCTTTCCGGTAGGCAGACCTAGGTGGGACAGAAGCGCCGTCTCGGGAAGCCAGCCTTCTTCCTCTTGCAGTTGCACCTTGAATCCAACCGCGGTATCACCGCTTCCTTCGTTGTCTACTGCGCCGGCTGTCAAGCCGACGGCATGTTCCCAGACATAGCCGTCGTGGTTCAGGCGCAGTTCCAGGCCGTCCGCGAGGCCGTACCGCAGGAGCGTTTGAGGAAATGTGTCGGTCTCGAGATCGTCGTCATCTCTTTCCGAATGCAGCCAGCCCGTCTCGATCTGCACAGATTTGGTATAGAACCGTCGTGCTCGACTCTGTTTGGTCCGGCCTGTCGGTTATCAGTTCCGGGTATTCCGTTCCAGAGCACAAAGATGACACAAGAGCGCACGCCGCCAAGAGAATCAGCGAGATTCTTGTTCTGGCGGCATAAGCCTTCGTCGTCCAGATCATCTGAGCACCTCTTCAACCTCTCCTAAGTGTAATCTATTCTGAACTCCCGCCCAGCGTTATTTTGCAAGAAGTCTGACTGCGTCCCTAACGCCCCTGGCCATGGCTTGGCAGGAAATGGTTGCTCCGGTTACGGCGTCGATGTCCTTGCCGACTTCAATCGCATCTCCTGGCCCTTTGCCTTCGAACTGGCTCGCGAAGGAGCGTCTCCTTACTTCTCGGCCACGCGGCCACGGATAGGAGACGACTGTTGCGCGTTTCACAACAAACCGCTCGTCCAGAAGCACGGAAATACCGAAGGGCCCCGAACGGCCGCTTACCTTCGCCTCGATCAAATAGCCCAGCAAAC
>LJTR01000458.1 GCA_001303465.1 Phycisphaerae bacterium SG8_4 | reverse complement strand
GGTTCCGTATATGTCACAAGCTGTGACGCTGTTGTTGCTGCCGCCTTCGATCCGGACGGCCTGACTGCCGAGGTTGCGCAGCACACATCCGACAATTTGCGTGTCGGTGCAATTGTTCATCACCACGGCCGTGCCCCGGCAGGCTTCGAGCGTCACCCCTTGGATGGTCAGATTGGAAACATCGCTCAAGCTAACCAGCATATCCGATACCGAGACCGTCGGATGTCCCTCTTCGATTGGCGCTGGGGGCCAGAAGTAAAGGATGCCCGTCTTGCGGTCGAGATACCACTCGCCCGGTCTGTCGAGTTCAGCCAGGATGTTCATCGCATAGAACCACTGGCCGACGCGGTAGCCGTAGCGATGGTAAGGGGGCGCAACTGAGATGATGCGCTTCTCGGTGTCAATCGCTTCGACTTTGTGCCGTTCGTCGGACCAGTCCCAGAACCAGTAGCCGTGAACCCAGAGGTCGTTTTCCTCGGACCAGCGTTTCGGCCGATCGCCCGTGTACATGAATTTGCCCGTCTTGCTGCCCCTTGTACCCCTTACGTTTACGGTGTCAGGTTCGGCCAAACCGTCGATTTTGACAAATCCCTCGTTCGGCCATCGTGCCAGTGTCATCGGCCTGCCATCGAAGAACAGCTCGAGTCCCCCGCCTTTTGCCGTGCCATAGTCCTCGATGCCAGCCGCCTTGAGGTCAACCTGAAGGATCCGGCTGCGGGCTTCCGGGACTAGCCTTCCCAGAATCGTTCGATCTACGACGGGCTTAAAGCCGGCTATCTCTCTGCCGCCGACAACTCGCACCTTCTCACCGGGCCAGGCGCGATACAGAACGCGTTTTCCGGAACCTGCCGAATCCTCGGCGGTCAAGACGAGCGGCCTGTCAAGCTCGTACACCCCGGCCCTGATCCAGACTATTCTCTGGCTGTTACGGTCGGATCTGCTCACTGCGTCGCGTGCCGCCTCTAAGCTCTTGAAGGGCAGCGCCCTGGTTCCGGGGTTAACGTCATTCCCGTCGGGTGAAACAAAGAACTCGATTTCGGCACAAAAACCGCGATTTGCCGGCGAAATGGCCGCCAAAGTAATGATCACGACGATCTTCAACGACAAACTAGCGGCGAATGAATGCAGTTTAGTGGCGGAGGAATCTTCAAATTGGCTCTGACTGGTTCTGTTGCTTTTGTTCATCTGCATAATCCTTTTCCAAACCGCAGGTTACGACGAATCAGGCCTTTCACACATTGGCCCTGCTTGCTCAAAGGTCGGCAAAAATTGGGGCGTCTTGAATTATTGCCGCGGCGGTTGCCACAGACTACAAGAGTGAATCCATCCTGAGTTTCGCTGCCGGCACGCCCCGACTATGATAGTGGACCTGCATGCTGTGTCAAAACAGATTCTCAAGAAGAAGTATATGATTGAAACCAGAGTCGCAGTGCCTGACCCGAACTTCTGGCCTTGGGGTGGGCGATGGAATTGACTCCATGAACGTCATCCACAAGAGTGGACGGTTTTCAGGTAGATTGCCAGTGACGGGATTCAGGTGCAACTTAAAGATGTTGTCATCGGCGGCAACATCAGGAGTACTCTTCGGTACCCTGGGTTCACGACCGGCTGACAGAGAACTCTTTCTTTCGAGTGTTCATCTGGGCCTTGAGGCGCTGGATAATGGATGAGTGCATTTGGGAAACCCGGGACTCGGAGAGATCGAGCGTTGCGCCGATTTCCTTCATCGTCATCTCTTCGTAGTAATAGAGAACAATGATCAGCCTTTCGGCGCGGGTCAGACCTTTGGTGAGCAGGCTCTTGAGGTCGCGCTTTTGAGCCTCGATCACCGGGTTCTTGCTTCTTTGATCCTTGATGATATCTATTTCGCGGATGTCTTTTTCGCCCTCGCCGTCACTGTACTTGGTGCTCAGCGAGACCAGGCTGGCGGCGTTGGCGTCGCGCCGGAGCCTGTTAAACTCGTCCATGTCCATGTCCAGTTCTTTGGCGATCTCTTTTCCGGTAGGCTTGCGACCAAGATGTGTCTCGAGCGAATGCGTTGCCTTGGCTAACTGGTGGGCCCGGGCGCGAACCAACCGGGGGACCCAGTCCATGCTGCGAAGCTCGTCGAGGATGGAGCCCCTGATTCGAGGCGAGCATCGGGCAGCTTGCTGTGTAGGCGTTCGGCGCAGTAACGAACCAGGTTCCTGTAGTTCTCCATGAGCAGGTTGCGGGACTCCTGATCGTGGGTCTTATGGAACTTTTCCCATACCTGTTCGATGCTGAGTTCTTCCTTGGTTTCCACTGCTTTCCTCCGTGAAAGCATCCCGCTTCGCGGGAGCCGGATTATTTCAATTCCTGCAGGTATTCAGACAATACCGCCCTGCCTTCTATCGTTGTTTGGCTGCTGTGCGATCAACCACTGCACATACCTAGCTTAATTATCGTTCCTTCCGCCGATAACTTTAGCAGAATCGATCAGCAATAAACTTCAACGGTCCCCTCTTTTTGCCTCAGCAGTTCAGCAGCAACCTTTTGGCTGAGCGAGTTTTCCCAGAGCTTGTCTATTTGCCACTCGATGTATTCGTCCAAGTCTTCTTCAAGAAGCCTTTCGCCGCATTTGTCGACGATCGGTCTGAGTTCAAGGTCACCTGCCGGGTGAAACTTGATGTTCTCGGTGTCACAGAGGACAAGTCGCTGGTTTTGGACATGCTCATCGATAGCGTTGTTGAGCACGTTGGAGAACTCATCCACTTCCAGCTCCTTAGGCACAAATCCGGGATTGTGAATGTTGATTATGTTTTGGATAAGGATCTTTTGGCGAGACTGTGTGAACTTGACTATCTTAATAAGTATTTCAGTGATGTTGTCCGTTATTAGTGACGTCAAATTCATACGTGACCCTTCCTATAGGTGTTTTAGCGATCCTTCTTTAGTCGTTCCGTCCGATCGTCAGCTACGGCGTTGTCTCTTGCTTAGAATTTCCCTTATTTGCGAAAGTGTCTTCGTTTTCCTGAGCCGGAGAATTTCCGACAATCTCTCAAAAACGGACTCGTCATAGAGTCGGTGCCCACCTTCAGTCCATCTAGTCTCTCGGATAAGACCCATTATGGTATAGTTGTGAATAGTCTGTCGCGAGAAGGGTGTGCAGTTGACTAACTCGCCGATCCTATAAAGCTTGGCGGGTATCGGCAGCCTTTCTGTTTCTGGTTCTGTCTGCACGGTCATAGTTCGCTTCTTCAAAGCCTGTTTTACATATCGGCCCCCAACGCAGCAAAGCACAACGCGTTGCTGGTCGAGCACTCGGCCACGCGTCCCAAGACAGCAAATGTTCGGTTGGGGTCGACGGCCATTTTTCACATCCCTGTCACTGAGCTTCTGCGAAACCACGGGCGATCACGCCACAATGATCAGTACAATCATATTTTACATTTTGCAAAATGTAAAATACATTTTTCAAAGTGTCAATTTTTTTTTGTTTTTTTTCGGAAAAATTGTTTCTCTTCTCCCGGGCTCAAATTCTCCCCGGGCCATTGTCGGCAAATGACGCGGCAGTGCCCTGCTGACCGCGACCGTGCCTTTCTGCTTTTGGCGTTTTTATCGGGCAGTTAGAAAAGACGTACGGAAAAAATATTGCTGAAAAGGGGCTCCGCACAGCTCTTTTTTGCCGCAGCGACAGGATGGCCCACTCGAGACACAGCCCCCCTTCCGACGCCGGTACAATCGGCTCGCGCAGCCTTGGGGCCGTACTCTCGCCGAGCCTGGCTCAGGGGGCAGTTCGAAGATGAAACACCTAAGAAACCGATGTAGCCGGGACCTGCACGTCTTCCTGTCGGCAGCGACCACATGCGAGGCGGCGGCTCAAGGTCAATTCGCGTCCGGCCGACGCTTTTTCCAGAATACTCGTGCCAAAATATCCGATAGAACGGTAATAGGAACCGTGGTAGTCAGTTGAAATTGCCAGGACGCAGTAGAGACAATCGCTCTTGGACTATGAATAGAACAGAAAAGAACCCTGCAGATCCGCCCAGTAGTATCTGCCTGCTCGAACAGGTTACGCCTCTGGCAAGGCAGATAAACTGCCTGGACATCAACCGCATAGCTGATGTCTGCGTCAAACGCATTCCGGCATTGGTTGGTGTCAGATTTGCCTCGGTTTACATGCTTGATGAGACTAACAACATTCTTCATCTTTACAAACATAATCATCCGTTCCCGATTAACCAGATTGTATCGCTGAATCAGAATCCCAGTCCCCTCATGGTCATGGCCGTCAGAAGCAAAGAGCTGATATTGGTGCCGGACATAGACACCCACAAGAAACCCATAATCCGGAAGTCACAGAGGGCATTCTCAAACAACTATCGGACCAAAAACTGTGCGATAGTCCCTCTTCTCTGTCAGGACCGAGTCGTCGGCGTGCTGAATCTGGCTGACAAAACCGACTCCGATCATTTTTCCTCGGCGGACACCGCGCTCATAGAGCTTTTCAGCCAGCTAGTCGGTGCCTCGATGGGCAACATAAAGCTGTTTGAGAAGATACAGCGTCAAGCAACGACCGACGGCCTGACCGGGCTGGTGAACCACAAGACATTCTACGAGACACTCGAAAAGGAACTGTGGCGTTCGCGACGATACGGCGGGCGAATCTCGCTGATAATGATCGACATTGACAATCTCAAGACCATAAACGACGTTTACGGCCACAGGGCCGGCGACAAAGTCATCAGGGAAGTCAGCAAGAGAATGAAGGAGTGCATCAGGCAGATCGACACGGCGGCACGATATGGCGGGGATGAATTTGCCGTCATACTGCTCAATTCATCACTGGATGATGCCCTTGCTGTCGCCGAGCGAATGGTCGAAGCGGTTGGGAACTCTCCTGTAATTTGGAACAAACAGCAGATAGAGCTGTCCATCAGCGTCGGTCTCGGTCGGTACGATGCCGACATCACGCCTGAAGACATTACGAGCCGGTCGGATAAGGCACTCTACGCAGCCAAGCAGGCCGGCAAGAACACAGTGCGAATCTTCGAACCGGTCCAAAGCGACAGGTGATTCTGCTTCAACACAGCCACCGTGTTTCGACAGCCCACACAGGCAAACTTACCCTCAAACGCAGACGCATCTGGTTTGCTCACCTCGTCTCAGACTCGCAGTATTGGACACTGGTCGGAAAACTCGTTTGGCCTCGAGCAGCTCATTTTCTTTGGCTTTTTCATGCCCCTGTCCCAGCGAATGTCGGACAACGCCAGTCGCCTTTGCCCGTCTGCCTGTACCGCCGCGCCGGCAGCTCCATCGACGAGAGACCCGATATCGGCCGCTGCAGTTGGCTCGGCGTCGCTCGGGACAGGCTTGGCCCGGCGTTAAAGGCGCTCGCTCAAAGGCCCACGCCGGAGCCTTCCGACAGGGCCGGGGGAGAATCCCCGATGCGGTCAGTGGTAAATTTCCCGATGGCAAAAACAGGCTCAGCCCCGATGTACCCGGATTCAGTTTTGGTTATCATAGGGAATAGGTGGGGAGTACCGGTGAATACGAAGAGTGCCGGGCAAAAATGAAGGGCTTGGACGAAGCAACGTGCAGATACTACTTCTCCGAACGGCGGACCCTATTCTGGGTCTGCCGTTTTTCCATTATGGCGCGTGAGCGGCAGCCATCAGCGGCCGCGGGCCTTATATGGTTTTTCTCTGGCAACCGCCTCGTTTGGCGCAAGCAGGCTCAAGACCTGGCCGCTTCAACTTCTCTCTGGAACTTGCGACGAACCCCCCTGGCGAGTTTTGATCAGGCCCCTGCCTGGAGGAGAGGGAGAGAACCCAAAGCAGGGGCTTGATCGATGCGAATGTTCATTTCTTTTCGCTGTGTCGTTGCCCAAACGACTGAAATATGCCCAGGACTATAGTCAAGTGCCACCATCTGTGCCAAATGTAACACTAATTCCGCATTTGACGGTTATTCTGCATATAACGCCGTTCTCGTGGCCTCAGCGGTAGATACGCCTTCTGGGCAACAAGGAGCGAGTTTACTTCCAGCAAGTGCCTAGCAGCAGGCGTTTCGGGCATAGCGGCGTGGGACCTTCGAGGCCGGCGGCACTTCCAGCACAGAATACCTGAAGGCTACAGGACAGGGCTGCAGAGCATTGGACGGCCTGCCCCCAATTTCGCGTGGGCGGACACGCCGACAGTGAGGGTTTGGAGCCAGAGCAAACTCCTGTGGACACTGAACAGCCCCATCT
>LJTR01000457.1 GCA_001303465.1 Phycisphaerae bacterium SG8_4 | reverse complement strand
TCCGGCCAGCGCACCGCCCGATAACATGCGAGCGCTTGCCGTCTCAACGGCTCTCAATTCATGGCGCCGGCCGGCAACGGTGGGCTTGCTGGCCCTGGTCGCTGTCGCGGCAGCGCTTGCATCGTGGCATCTGAAGCCCTCGGCTCCGCCCCACAAGCCCGCGAGACGCTTCAGCGTATATCCCGAGACCGCCTTCGAGGTGGAAGCCTTGTGGCACCACGCACTGGCTCTCTCGCCGGACGGCAAAATGCTCGCCTACGTGGAGCAGGGCATTGACGGAAGAAGAAGGATATACCTGCGCAGACTGGACGAATTCGAGGCGACACCGCTGGCGGGAACCGAAGGTGCGATAAGCCCGTTCTTCTCGCCCGACGGCGAGTGGATAGGATATGCCGATCACTTCCAGAGAAAGATCGAGAAGATCCCGGTCAAGGGCGGAGTGCCAATCATCCTGGCCGAGAGTATGAACTTTCGCGGCGCCAGTTGGGCTCCGGACGACACGATCATTTATGCGCCCTCTGCCCGGACGGGGCTTTCGCGCATTTCGGCCTCCGGCGAGCCGGGCGAGCATCTGACCGACCCAAACGCCAATGCCGGCGAGACCGGGCATGGCTGGCCCCAGATCCTGCCCGATCAAGAGCATGTTCTGTTCACAAACTTTCGCAGTGGCGGTCCCGACGAGTATCAGATAGAAACATATTCGTTTTCGAAGCAGCAGCGACGTGTCCTGTTCAAGGGCGGCTCTTGTGCAAGATACGTGCCGACCGGGCACATTGTGTACGGTCGCAATGAGACTCTGTATGCGGTCAAGTTCGATCTCGAACGACTGAAGGTGACAGGCCCTCACGTCCCGCTGGTGCCGGCAGTTATGACACCGCCCAGTTGGTCGGCGCAATTCGCGGTATCGAACGATGGGACTCTGGCGTATGTCCCTGTCCAGGCACGCAGCACGGAGTTGATGCCCGTCTGGGTTGACAGGCAGGGGAAGGTCGAGCCCGTATCGGGTGCGATGCCGCGGAATTACAACAATGCCAGGATTTCCTCCGATGGCTCACGGATCGCCTTCGGCATACAGGACGGGGCCGACCGAGACATCTGGATATACGACGTGAATCGCACGACACTCAGTCCGCTGACGTCCGACGGGACCAGCAGTTTTCCTATTTGGGGGCCAGCCGACGAATCCGTGCTGTTCGCATCGTATCGAAGCCAAAGGCTCCAGATGTTCAGACAGAGCATCGCCGCAGACCAGCGGCAGTTGCTTACAACGCTGACGGAAGAGGCCGGGATTCCAATGTCCCTCTCGGGCGACGGCACCGAGCTGCTGGTCACCTGGTCAGACCCGAACCATCCGCTCTGGGACGATGATCTGCGGGTGGCATCGCTGGACACCCAGAACAGAGTGCCCCGGCCCTTCATCCAGAGAAATCATAATCAAAGACACGGCGTCTGGTCCCCCGACGGCCAGTGGGTTGCATACGCCTCGGATGAATCGGGCAGATGGGAGGTATATGTCGAGCCCTATCCCGGCCCCGGCGCCAAGACCATGATATCGACCGAAGGCGGTCACCAGCCTCTGTGGTCACGGGACGGCACGGAATTGTTATACCGCAGTGGCGAGAAGATGATGGCCGCAACAATCAAGACCGAACCTGAGTTCGATGTCAGCATCGAGGAATTGTTCGAGAGGAGGTTTCTATCCCGCATCGACTATCGAAGCTATGACGTCGCAGGCAACGGTAAATTTTTGATGATCCAGGAACCCCGAGAGCCGGCGCCTCTCGGGGTCAACGTTGTCCTCAACTGGTTCGAAGAGTTGAGGCGACCGGCCAATGAAGAACAATAACAAGATGGCCACAATGTGGCGGTCTCTCTCGTTCGGGATTGGAATCTTCATAACTGTACCTGTGCTTGTAGCAGCCGAACATTAGGAGCGACATCGAACTGCCCTGATTGATTGCGTTCACAGGGTTGGGCCCTTGTTGACGCTGCGGCGGTGGATTGCTATGATATTGGCCTGTCAGATGAATTCAGGCTCATTCCTGCTGGCGAGCAGGGAGTGTTTCGTTTGAGCGAGCCGATGAGCGATACGAACAGTAAGAACGGTGGACAACCCGTTAAGAGCAAGCCGGACACCACCACCGCCGCTTTGGGTGGCCCTACTGAGAGGGTAGGCGGGCAGATTGGTCCCTACAAATTGCTCAGTGCTCTTGGCGAAGGCGGGTTCGCGATGGTGTACCTCGCCGAGCAGCAGCGCCCCGTCAAGCGCCGGCTCGCCCTGAAGATCATCAAGCCGGGCATGGATTCCAAAGAGGTCGTCGCCCGTTTCGAAGCCGAGCGGCAGGCTCTGGCGCTGCTAGACCATCCCAACATCGCGCGCGTGTTCGATGCGGGAACAACCGAAGAGGGGTATCCCTATTTCGTGATGGAGCACGTCAATGGCCTGCCGGTCACCAAGTACTGCGACTCGCAGAAGCTGAACATTTCCGAGAGGCTGGACCTTTTCCTCCAGATCTGCGGGGCGCTCCAGCACGCGCACCAGAAGGGCATCATACATCGCGACATCAAGCCTTCCAACATCCTGGTTGCAGGCGATCAGGACAAGGCCCTGCCCAAGGTCATCGATTTCGGCATAGCCAAGGCAATCACACAACCGTTGACCGAGCGAACGCTTTTCACGGAGAATGGCCAACTGGTCGGCACGCCCGAATACATGAGCCCTGAGCAGGTCCAGATGAGCGCCATGGACATCGACACACGCTCGGATATCTACTCGCTCGGTGTGCTGCTCTACGAGCTGCTAACTGGGGTGATGCCGTTCGACCCGCAGAAGCTGCGCGAAAGCGGTCTTGACGATCTTCGCCGGATAATTCGAGAGCAGGATCCCAAGACTCCGAGCACACGGTTGACCAGTCTCGGCGAATATGCTCAGGCAATCGCCGAATGCCGCAGCACAAGTGTCGCGACATTGGCCAAACGTCTGCACGAGGAACTCGAGTGGATCCCGCTCAAGGCGATGCGCAAAGACCGCACGCGGCGGTACCGCTCGGCATCGGAGCTTGCCGATGACATCCGCAATTACCTCAACGGGCTCCCGCTGATTGCAGGCCCCGAGTCGGGGAGATACCGTCTAAAGAAGTTCGTATCGCGAAACCGGCTTCTGGTGACCAGTCTCGCCGCTGTTCTGGCGGTGCTGGTTGCAGCCGTCCTCGTCTCCACAGCCTTTGCAATCAAAGAAGCCCGGGCTCGCGCTGAAGCGCTGGCCTCCAGATACGAAGCCGAGCGGCAGGCGCTGGTTTCACAGGCGGTAAGTGACTTTCTGCGAGATGACCTTCTTTCCTCGGTTGACCCCTATGTCGCCCAGGGCAGGGAGGTCACGGTGCGCTCGTTTCTCGACGCAGCGTCGGAGAAGATCGAAGGCAAGTTCCAAGCCGAGCCACTTGTCGAGGCATCGATCCGTCATACGCTTGGCAATACATACCGCAACATCGGTGACTTTGACTCGGCTCAAGAACACCTCGAGATTGCGCGGAAGATTCGAGTCGAGAAACTCGGCGAGCAAAATCCGGAAACGCTTAGCACTGCCGACGGGCTCGCCAGAGTATACTGGAGACAAGGCCGGTACGACGAGGCGCAGTTGCTCTTCACCAAGACGGTGGAAGGCAGACGGCAGGTACTGGGCGCCGAGGACGCCGAGACGCTGTTCTCAATGAACGGTCTGGCCGTACTGTACTTCTCTCAGGGCCGGTATGATCAAGCCGAATCGCTGTACAAAGAAATGCTGGCTGTCAATCGTGCCCTGTTGGGCGAGCAGGAAATCTCCACCTTGTTGTTCATGGGCAATCTCGCCACGGTTTACCGATTCCAGGGCCGGTACGAAGAGGCCGAGCCGCTGTATCAAAAAGCAATCGAACACGAACGCCGACTGCTGGGCTCCGAACATCCGGACACGTTGTACTCGGTGAACGGTCTGGCAATGCTGTACATCGCACAGGGCCTCTACGATAAGGCCGAGCCGCTTCTGCTCGATGTCCTGGAGATTGGCTCGTTGGTTCTAGGCCCAGAGCATCCGGNNNNCTCGATGAACGGCCTGGCAATCCTCCGAACGGCGCAGGGCCGGTACGATGATGCCGAGCAGCTCCTGATCGATGCGCTGGATATGGGGGCTCTCACGCTGGGCGCCGAGCACCCTTCGATGCTGGCTGCAACGAACAGCCTCGCCCTCCTTTATATGGAAGAGGCACTCTACGAGAAATCGGAGTCGCTCTTGGAAGGCGTCCTCAATGCCAGAGCCCGCGTGCTGGGTGCCGACCATCCGGACACGCTCGACTCGGCGCATGGGCTCGGCCTGCTCTACGCGGCGATGGGCCGATACGTTGAGGCCGAGCGGCTTCTTACCGAGACGCTTGAGAGCAGACGCCGCGTGCTGCGCGGCGGTCATCCGGATATACTGGATTCGGTCAGGGGCCTGGTAGAACTCTACGAGGCATGGGATAAACCCCAGAAGGCCCAACAATGGCAGGCACAACTGCCCTGATCGGAACCCCAACAAGAAGAAAGGAAACATCTATGGAACGTTCTCTAAACCATCTCAAACGGCGCGACGTTCTCAAGGCCTGCGGCTTCGGAGCTTTGGGCCTGGCGCTTGGCGGAAAACGACTTGGGCCCGTCGCTACCAGCGCCGCGCCGGGTAGTCGCTGGGTCAAGAAAAACGGATTGTTCAAGCCCGCCGCAGAGGCAAAAGTCGCCCTGATCAAGGGCAATGACAGGCGCCAAATCACTTATCAAGCCCTCAGAAGAATCGAGGACGACGTACTCGCTTCGATCGGCAATAAAAAGATTCTGATCAAACCTAACTTCGTGATTACAACCCGGCAACTCGCCGCGACACACGTCGATGCGGTCAGGGGCATTCTGGATTTTCTTAAGCCCCACCACAAGAATCAGATCACCATCGGCGAATCCACGATATCCAGGGAAGGCACATTCGACGGTTTCAAGAACTACGGCTATCTGCCCCTGGAAAAAGAGTACAATGTAAAGCTGATCGATT
>LJTR01000056.1 GCA_001303465.1 Phycisphaerae bacterium SG8_4 | reverse complement strand
CGCTAGGCACCGATGGCCGAACGGTTAGCTGGAAAAGTCGCAATAGTAACGGGGGCTGGCAGGGGAATAGGCCGGGCGATCAGCATTGCGCTGGCCGCCGAGGCCGCGACGATCGTTCTGGCGGCGCGGGCGAGTGACACACTTCAAGAAGCCGCTGAGAAGGTGACACAGGCAGGCGGCAGGGCGCACATCGCAGTAACCGAACTGACAGACGAAGAATCAATCAAGGGCCTTGTCAGGGACACCGAAGCGCAGTTCGGCCGGCTCGATGTATTGGTAAACAACGCCGGCATTACGCACTCGGCGAGATTGGAGGAAACTGCAACCGACGACTGGGAGCGTTTGATGTGGGTCAACGCCCGGGCGCCGTTTATTCTCTGCAGAGAGGCGCTGGCGCTGCTGAGAAGATCACCAGCCGCGCATATAATCAACATCGCATCGGTCGTGGGCGTCAAGGGCTATCCGCTGCAGAGTGCCTATACTTCCTCCAAGCATGCGCTTCGCGGCATGACAATTTCGTTGTCTGAGGAGCTGAGGGGCTCGAACGTTCGGGTTCATCTGCTCTGCCCCGGCGGAGTGGATACCGGAATGGTCGCCAGGGTGCGGCCGGATATCGCCAGGGACGAGCTCATAAAGCCGGAAGAAATCGCCGAACTGGTCCTCTACCTAGTGACACACAAAGGAAACGCCGTCATAGATGAGCTGCACATTCGCCGGGCAACGTCGACGCCGTGGTTCTGAACCGCGGATTTCGCGGATTACGCGGATTGTGCTTGTCGAGGGACACAGACATAGTGCTCCTGACTGAAAATTCGGGTTCTTGCGTGGGTAAGTGGCCTCACAATAGCAGCTTGTTTTGCTCGCGGGGATTTACTACCCTGAAGGGTATAAAAAGGATGCAAATATGCGGATAGTTTGTCAGCGAGTCCTGGAGGCCGAGGTCAAGGTCAACGAGCAACCAGTGGGCAAGATCGGCAAGGGCCTGCTCGCATATCTCGGCGTCGGCAAAGGTGACACTTCGAACGATGCCCAGTTCATAGCCGACAAGCTCGTAAACCTGCGTATCTTCGCCGACGAGGCCGGCAAGATGAATCGAAGCGTACTGGATATCGGAGGCGATATCCTGCTTATCAATTTCACCCTTCACGGCGACTGCCGAAAGGGCCGCCGTCCGGGCTTCGACGCCGCGGCCGAACCGTCACTGGCCGAGGAACTCTACGAAAAGACCGCCGCTCTCGTGGCGGCCCAGGGCGTCGGCGTCGAGAAGGGCGTCTTCGGTCAGTACATGCAAGTCAGCAGCGTCAACGACGGCCCCGTGACATTCCTGCTAGACAGTGCAAAGCAGTTTTAGAACGCTGATAATTGGGGCTGTCATCATCAAGCACAATCCATGGAAGAGGGCGCTGCAGCCCTCTTATTAATTATGTTTTGTTCAAGGATTTGGATCTTCGGACAAGATTTGGATCGTGGGCGATTCATTCAGAGGCTAACAGAAGATGTGCAGCGGCTCGATATGCTACTCTATCTGTAGAGCCCGATGTTGCACCGAAGGCGAAAGAGATGGGATTTGTTTTCTCTGGGCTGAACCCCAGGCTCACAACCCGCTGCCGGTTGCTCACTATACTTGCATACCAGCAGTATTTCTTTGGTGTCCGATGTATTTTGTGATCTTGTTCGTTGGATCGAAGGATACGATCATTCCACCGTCTCTGATGCGTTCTATCGTGACGTTCGTGATTACATCGGTGTGAAGTCCATGTTTGATCTTTAACTTACCAGTCTGACCGGTCTTGAAACCTTCGACTTGCTCGCTTTCAAAACTGCAGCTCTTCTTCGATATATCCCACACAAAGGACGATTTTGCGGTTCTCTGCCCAAACTGGTCGCCGTCTATGAACGTCACTTCGAGGTCTTCCGCCGGATAGTGGTGTTTTGATTTTCCCAAGTATTCCCTGATTCTGGCGGAGGGCTCAAATGTCACCGCCATTCCTGTATTCCAGATACGTACTATCTGAGCATCTTCAATCTCATCGGAGTAACAATCCCGACGAAGTATCAAGACCCCACTTTGACCGACGGTAAAGCGTTGTGCTTCTTCGGTCTCAAAACTGCAACCCTTTTCTGATAAATCCCATATATGCCAGGCTGCTGCTACTGCTGTAATGTCTGCCTGATCTGTATCCTGGCTGACAAAAATCGCCTCTGTGCCCGAGGCTGGATAGTAACGGATTATTTCTCTTACATTCATAAACAGGCCTCACAGTAGTTTCGTCACCGGCCAAAAACTTATCCATATCACAACAGCTCAAATCGTTATGGTTCCCCGAGAAAGCTCTCCAGGTTGCCAACACGTTCAAGCCGTTTAGACATAAACGCTACTATGTCCCTTGTAGTGATGATCCCTACTAACTTTCCTTTCGATACGACAGGGATTCTTCTGAAAACGTTCGCCCTAAAACAATCACAGACCTCACGAGCGGTTGCATCCTCATCAATACAGGCCGGATTGGCTGTCATAATAGAATCGACCGTTTCACGTTCCCAATTATGGGTTCCGTAGAGCAAGCTAATAAAGTCCTTCTCCGAGACAATCCCTACCAAGCTTTGGGACACATCATCTTTGATCACAGGAAGACCCGTAATATTGTTTTCCACTAAGATGTTCAGCGCCTCAAGAAGAGGGGTCTTTCTTTTCAGGCTGACCACATTCTTACTCATCATATCTTTTGCTTTAAGCATATCAGAACCTCGTAAAAAGCGCTCCTGCGAAAGCAAAGTCTTGCTCTATTTGTAAAATGCTCGTTTCTTGTTGTGCCGTCTTTTACCTTGCAGAGCGGCCATTAGTGGAATCATGTTGTATCACTGCTCATTTTGTGTACTCTTCTTTGGGACTGAGTACGACAAGAAGGTCACGCATGTAAGCAATTTCAAAAAAACTGTCTATTGGCGGCATAGTCATGCCCGAATTTGCCCACCGTTGGATGTCTACGTGGTCAGCCATTCTGAGTTATGCCGATCTGATATATCGGCATTATTCAAGAGGCACTTTTGAAGGTAGAGCTCTAGATCCCAGACTTTCGTTGTAGTCGTTGACGGGTATGCTGGCTGTGGCAACACACCCGACATCTGGACAGCACAGGAATCGGAAGATCCAAATGGCAGTGGCCTGATAAAGGGTTTATTATCGAACCCAAATCCATCGCCAGAGCCGATGTGAGCCTTGATAGCGTCGTTGCTCTCGAGCACCTCCTCGACAAACGCCAATAGTCTTGATCGAAAGGGTCCGCCCCTGTGCGCCGCTCATTGACCGACAAACAAATCTCTGGATAAACTGCGGAGATCCATTTATCCTTTTGAGAAGCGATGACTCGAAGTTGACAATACCTTGGAAGGCTCGAATGAAATCATCCTTATTAATCCTCTTGGCCTTGGCATGCGGGCTCCTTGCTCAAACCAAAGCCCAAACAGCAGCCTCCAGGCCAGTCTGGAAACCCGACTCTACCTCGCAATTCGAAGTCGGGACTCAGATCCGGGCCTGGACGATCAAGGACGAGGGCATGACGACCATACTGGATAACATGCAGTCCATGGCCGGCGTCAACAGCCTTTACATGGTTGTGGTCATGCATCAGGAGCACCGTCCTTTTCAGGCGCCCGAATTCCCGCATAATCCGGCGAGGGATGTATGGGATGCCGAAGATTCCCGGGTCACGTTCTTTCCCGATATGAAGCGCTACGGAAGAATCAAGCCGCTTCTGTCGGATCATAAATGGATAAGGGATACGGACTGGCTTGCATTGATGGCGGCTTCTGCCAGGGCAAGGGGACTACGGATCGGGGCTGAGGTCTCTCATTACCCGATACCCAAGGAACTTATCAGAAAGAACCCGGACTGGCAGCAGAGGAAAATCAACGGCGAATCATGGAGCGATGTCAGATTCTGCCCTAACCACCCCGATACCCGTGAATATGTAATCGCCCTGTTCGGCGACATTGCAGCCAACTACGACCTTGACTATATCCAGACATGTCAATATCTGTTTAACGACAAGGACATCGACGAAGGCGGAACCTGTTTCTGCAGGCACTGTATTGCCGAAGCAAGAAGGACAGGGTTTGATCTGGAGGCCGCCATACCAGTCTTGCGCAGGAACAAGAATGCCCAACCCGAGAGGGATCAATGGCTGGCATTCAGACGAGACTCAACCACCAGACTCTACCGCCAGATATCTGAAGAAATAGAGAAGGAAAACCCCCGATGCCATCTCCGACTCAATGATGTTTTTGCGTGGAGTGGCAAAGATGCCATGAGTTTCGGGCTGGATATTAAGGCCGTCGCGCCGTACCTCGGCTCGGTTGTCAACCAGGATCATCAGGAACAAAAAGGCAGGGCAGATGAAACCTTCAACCGGCGCAAAAACTGGCTTGCAACAAATCGGAGCTTCATTGGCCCGGATAAGCCCTTGATATGCGGCATCGCTCCCCGCATGAATGCCTTTCCGCAGCTCGTCAGGGCAGGCATCAAGGTTGCTTTGGAGCACCCTGCGAGAGTGAATGGTTTGGCCTTGAAACACTATGACGGCGCTTCCTTTTCCCTTATGCGGGCCTTTAAGCAGGGAATGATAGAGGCGGGCGTCCAGGGGCTTGTTCCAACTATCGGCAAAGAAGTTGAAGAAATGAAACTCCACAATTATGTGCCCTTCAAGGAAGAACTTGTAGAGGAATGGGGCGTCCAGACCGATGGGACGGGCAGGGCCAGCTACACCTTTGACGAGCCCTCCGGTATCTACGATATCAGAATAACCTATTTCGACGAGGAACGCGGCAGGAGCCGGATATCACTTCTGATAGCAGCAAGACAAAGGGCGACCTTCAGGCTGGATGAGGATACGGACTGCTGGCGCTGGCGCATGTTTGAAAACATCCAGGTCAGTAGAGGCGACGAGATAACGCTGGTGGGCCAGGCCGATCAGGAGGAACAGGCAAAGCTTGACTATATCGAGTTTATTCGTCACTTGGACCAAAAGAGATGATCGACTGGGCTCAGGTTCAGACCTCTCGAGGACCCGGTCGATGCCAGGTCCGAGACGCACGCCCATCTTGTCCTTCACAAGCAAGGCTGTCAGACGACGTGCAAGATCGGCAGAGGTGTCAACCGCGATAATCCGAATCTCGTCTTGTTCAGAGTCTTTCTTCATTCTGCGTGGATTAGTCCCTATCACCTTTCTCACCGACATGACTGCCGATGTCCGAGCCGTCTTTCAGTTGGTGCAGTTCGGCTCTTACCTTTGGCAGTGCCTGCGGATACTCCCTTTTGATAAACTCAATCAGTTTCTCTCTCACTTCACAGCGTAGAGTCCAGGCTTCTGAGGCGTCGGCAGCGCTCATAAGAGCCCTGAGTTCCATCGTACGGTCTGAGGCGTTCGTAACCTGCAACACACAGACTTTGCTGTCCCAATGGTCCGATTTCTTCAGAATGTTGTGAAGCTCCTCTCTGACCGCATCGATGGGTACGGTATAGTCGGCATACAAAAAAACGGTGCCGAGTATGTCCGCAGAGGTTCGTGTCCAGTTTTGAAAGGGGCTTTCGATGAAATACGTTATTGGCACGATCAGGCGTCTAAGATCCCAGATCCTGACAACAACGTAGGTCAGCGTTATCTCTTCGATGCGACCCCACTCGTTTTCGACTATTACGACGTCGTCAACTCGGATAGGCTGGGTAATAGCTATCTGAAGGCCCGCGATAAACGTTGCAATTGTCCGCTGAGCAGCCATTCCCACCACAATGCCCACCACTCCGGCAGAGGCCAAGACGGTTGTTCCAAGTTGACGGACCCGATCGAACGTCATAAGCATTGCCCCAAAGGCGAGGATGCCCACAATGACGATGGCGATGCGCTTCAACACTCTGAATTGTGTGTGAATCTTTCGCGCCTTTAGATTGTCCTTGACGTCTACGTCAAAACGACTCAGGACGTAATCCTCTAAGACATAGGTCATTCTAATCAGGAACCACCCAACAAGAGCTATCAAGAGCAAGGCGCTCGCGTGTTCGGCCACCTCAGGCACCTGTGATTTCATGCTGGGAAGTTTGCCAACCACGCGCACGATCATAAGTATGACTATCCACTGCAATGGCCTGTAGCAGTGGCTCACAAGCGCGTTGTCGAAGGTTGCTCTTGTACGTTTGGCCAAGCGTCGGACTATCTGAAACACCACATAGTGGCCTGCTACTCCGACAATAAGCGCTATTCCATACAGCCAGATCACAGGCTGCAAGTCGCGTATATTTGCCAACATTCTTGCCCTCCCAAACTTCCGGAACGATAGAAATGGTAATGCAACCGGAGCACTGCCCTAAAGCTATAGTCCCAACAGGGTACAGTGTTTGTGAAAGCCTGCATATTCCTGCCGATCATTGTTCATCCATTTACTACCGAATTCAGCATATCCAAATAGTCAGAGAGCAGCCGAGTTATCAAGAACTCCTTTCTGACCTTTTCTCTCGCCTTCTTTCCAACAGCCTTGGCCTCGTCAGGATTCTGCAGAACGTGTACTATTCGCTCTGCAAAGCCTGCACTATCCTGCGGCTCGACCAGATAACCACTGAGGCCATCATCTATCTGATAGGGTATTCCGCCTACATTCGAGGCAACGACAGGCGTGCCTTTCCATAAAGCCTCGGTCACACAGAGGCAAAAGCCCTCTCTTATGGACTTCTGTATTATCACCTTGGAAAATCTCTGGACCGAATTAACCAATGCTTCATTGTTTCCAACGACGAAAACGATATCTCCAGTGTTGATCAGTCTGTTTGCCTTTCGCTGGACCTTTCTGTACATGCGGAGTCCTTCAGGATCATCGCTCGCCACGTTGTAGCAGAAGATCAGTCTGCAATCGACCTTCTCCTTCACCATCTTGAACACATCTATGACGCCTTCAGGATCCTTCCATGGGTCGAGCCTGGAGACTTGGGTGATTATGGGTTTGTCAGTCGGAATGCCAGCCTTGGCTAGGTGTTCATGGGTCATCTTGTCGGAGATATCTCTGTTCTTCTCACTAAGTGGGTTAATAGCGGGAAACATCAGCCGCTGGTTAACCGGAAGGTCTTCTTTGAAGTATTTCTCACTTGACATCACAACTTCGTCGTACTTGATCAAGTGTCCTTTAAGGAAATCCCACAATTCCTGATTTGGATTAGTCAGATCGATATGACATCGCCATATCCACGGCTGGCGCTTTCTGTAGGCTCTTATCAGCGAGAGCGGCTGTGGGTCATGGACTATTACGCAGTCATGTTGAAGATGTGTGAATTTCGAGAAGCTGTCGTTAACCTGGAGATAGGTTTGCTTCTTCTTCTCGGTTAGATTCAGCTTGGCGCCCTGAAGGGCGTTGTGAAAACTCTTTGTGATCTCGAAGAATTCCTGACTTCCATGCAGTATTCGCCAGCCAGCATCGACACCCACGTCGTTCATCAACTGCACTAGGGAATAGAGAATCTCAGCGACTCCGCCACCCTGATAGGTCGCATTGACATGAACGATGTGTTTACCATAAAGCCCCCTGGCCCTGTCATAAATCTCAGCCAATCTCTCATCCGGTACAATATGCCGGAAATCCTCAAGACGTACCATCCGTATCTCCTAACAGTCTCTTAAGCAATAATCTGATTTCTTTGACGCTATCGACGTTGAACCTCGCTCTTGAAGCGGCAAATCCAACTTTTATAGAATAAGCTTCAGCTGGCAGGACGCTGAACATCTCCTCGTCGGTGTAGTCGTCACCAGCTGCCAGAATGAAATCCCAGTCTTGCTCCGCCAGCCAGTGTTCGGCGCCGCGACCTTTGTTCACACCCTGGCTCTTGACTTCCAGTATCTTGTTGCCCTCAAACACGCCCAAATCCAGATTCTCCGTCAAGTTAACGAGCGCACCTCGCAATTCCTGTCCCCTGACGTAGGCCAATTCAGGATCGGCTCTGCGATAGTGCCATACTAGCGAGAAATCCTTCTCTTCGACTGTCGAGCCGGGGGTCCGATCTGTGTGCAGGTCCAGTATAGGCCTGATGGTGTCTTTCCAATCCATCTCGAACAGTACCGAGCTCTGCCATTTTTCGCCCACTCGTCTAATCCATCCCCCATGCTCAGCAACCAACGCGGTCCCGATGTAGCCGAGCCAGTCTTCCAGGGTGGTCTTATCACGCCCACTGATGATCACTACAGTGTTCCTCGGATCTCTTGACAGACCCTTGAGCAGAGCAAGGATCTCATTATCCGGCCCAGCCTCTTCTGGTTTGCCCTTGAAACCCACGAGTGTCCCGTCGTAATCAAGCAGAAACAATCGTTTACTGCCCTTGCGACAATTCTCAGCCAGCTCGTCTGCCATTGAATCGGAAAGCCGGTTGGCCGACATTTGTTCTTGTGTCTTCTTGATATCGGATAGAGCATCCAGAAAATCCCGGCTCCAGCGCGAGACGTTGTAGCGGCGCAGCCTTTCCTGCATAACCTTGTTTCGTTCAAGTTGCTCCAGAGGAGGCATCTTCAGAGCCTGTTTGATGGCTTCCACTATCGCGGCCTTGTCACATGAATTGACTACCAGTGCCTCTCCCAACTCGCTTGCCGCACCGGTCATTTCACTTATGACCAGAACGCCCGGTTTGTCCGCTTTGGCTGCGATGAACTCCTTCGCTATAAGATTCATGCCGTCTCGCAGCGGTGTGACCAATGCCACGTCAGAAACATTATACAGGGCAGTCAGTTCCGCGAAAGGCAGGGACCGATACAAATACCACACAGGTATGTAGCCCATCGTACCGTACTCGCCATTGATCCGGCCAACCAACTGTTCCAGCATGCTTCTCAACTCTCTGTAGTCCTCCACGCCCGTCCGCGTCGGAACCGCCACCATAATCAGAGTAACCTCACCCCTGCACTGCGGATTCTCGGAAAGAAATAAATCAAAGGCTTCCAGTCGCTCGATAATGCCCTTGGAATAGTCCAGCCTGTCAATCGACAGGATGACCTTGCGTTGACCGATCTTCCGTCGAATCTTGCTTGCTTCCCGCTCAACGTTTGGATCGTCGATTGCCCGCGAGTACCTCTCATAATCGATGCCCATGGGGAACGCATCGACCTTCACAAGGCGATTCGCAACGCTGACATTGCCCAGGGTGTGCTCCAATCCAGCTATCCTGGAGACGCTGCTGAGAAAGTGCCGAACGTAATCATATGTGTGAAAACCTATCAGATCGGCCCCCAGCAGACCGTCCAATATCTGCTCACGCCAGGGCAATAGGCGAAAGAGTTCGAATGACGGCCACGGTATGTGAAGGAAGTATCCGATTTGCGCAACTGGCAGCCTCTTGCGAAGAAGCGCAGGAAGCAACATGAGCTGGTAATCGTGTACCCAGATGCAATCGCCCGGCCTGGCAATCTTCATGACCTCGTCACAGAATGCGTGGTTCACCTGCTCGTAGATCTTCCAGAAACGGACTTCATAGACCGCACGCCTCGGGAAGTAGTGAAACAGAGGCCAGATCGTCTTGTTGCAGAAACCCTGGTAGTGCCCCTCCATCTGCCTCCTGGACAGAAATATCGGATGACAGTTCCCAGCCGCGAGTCGCTCCACGATCTGATGCTTCTCCTCCGCCCTAAGCTTCTCACTCGTCACACCGGGCCAGCCTAGCCAGAGTCGCTCGGTGGACTCGGGCAGTGATGACAAACCCACCGCCAGTCCGCCCGGGCTCGGGCGAAATTGCAGTTCCCCTGCTCTTCTGGTTGTACTCAGCGGTAGTCTGTTGGCAACAACAAGTAAACGTCCCATGATTTCCCTTGAATATAAAGTCTTCGAGGACCGATTCCCCCTAGAATGGAAAGACGGATGGATGGTGCAGCTTGCGAGAGGATCCTCTGTTTTCTCTGCTGGACACCATAAGATTGCCCCAAGTATAGCAAATGAGAGAAGTCGTGCAAGCCTAAATGTATATTTACTCTCGGCAGACTTCGCGCAAGCAAGTCTTATTGGCCGGACAATGAGAAGAAGTAGATTTATGGACTAGTCAGCCTTGTCATTATCAGAAAACCATGCTGCCTGCCAGAATCAGTCCTCTTGCACCCGGTGTTGGTGCACAATGCCAATCCCAGGGTAGGCAACAGACTGATGGTCAGAAGACGATTTGTTTTCATAATTCAGCCCCCCACGGATTGTCGAATTCCCATGCGTTACTGAAATAATAGCACAAGAATCGTGAGACATCCGCCGTACCAGAGAGAATTATAGTTTGACGAACGGCGGCATGGCACATTATGTTACGTGAGATAGGAACAGGGAATCAGACCCGAATGATTGCTGCGAAAGGAGATGGTACGATGTGTCGCTATGTTGTTATTATGGTAATCTCGCTGTGCGCCTCTATGGTCGGCTGCGTTTCTGCTGCTGTACCAGGTGGCGTGAACCTATCTGACCTGGCTAACTGGGACATCGTAGTAGCAGATAACGCTCCGCCAAGTGAGCTTTACGCCGCCGAAGAATTCCAGAGCCATTTTGCCAAGGCAAGCGGCGTTAATCTGCCGATCGTCAGCCAATCAGCACCTGCTACCCGCGGACAGCGTCATGTATTCATTGGTGCAAGCGTGGCCATGCGCGAAAGCGCCGTCGGTTTCGAAACAGACGAGTTTGGGCAGGAGGGTTTTCGAATCATTGTGCGGGATGATAATATTGCCATAGCAGGCCGGCCGCAGTCTGGATCACGGGGAACGCTTTACGGTGTCTACACCTTCCTCGAAGATTATGTGGGCGTGCGATTTCTCACTGTCGATCACACCTATGTGCCGGCGATAGGAACGTGGCGCGTTGTCGGGCCCTTGGACCGTTTCTATCATCCGCCCCTGCGCTTCCGCTGGAGTTATTACGGCGAGACCAACAGGAATCCAGCCTTCGCCGCCCGGATTCGTGTAAATACCGTAACCGGCGACAAAAAGCTGGGCGGCAAGACGGGACTGAATCTGATAAACCACAGCTTTCATCATCATCTCTCATCGCAGAAATACGGAAAGGAACATCCGGAGTATTTCGCCCTGGTCGACGGCGAGCGCAAGCTGGAAATGGGAGGCGGAGGGCCGGAACTGTGTCTGACCAATCCGGACGTTCTGCGCATAGTCACCGAATCGGTCCTCGATGATCTCAAGAAGAATCCCAATATGGAGAACATATCAGTCAGCCAGAACGATAACAACAAATACTGTCGCTGTTCGAAATGTGCCGAGATCGATGAGCGGGAAGAAACGCCGATGGGCTCGCTACTGACGTTCGTCAATGCAGTGGCAGATGAGGTGGCCAAGGAGTACCCCGATGTGATGGTCGGTACATTGTCTTACTGGTATTCACGCAAGCCGCCGAAGACAATCAAGCCGCGGCCAAACGTCCAGATCCAATTGTGCAGCATCGAGTGTTGTCTTCTGCATCCGATCAATGATCCGCAGTGCCGCAAGAACGTGCAGTTCTGTCAGGACATGGCCGACTGGGGCAAGATCTGTAGCAACATCTCTATCTGGAACTACAATACGAACTTCAGCAATTATTTGCTGCCATGTCCCAATCTTCGGGTGATAGAATCGAACATCAGATACTTTGTTGCCAATAACGCGATCGGCATATTCATGCAGGCAGCCGGCAACGCCCTGGGGGCCGAGCTGTCCGATCTGCGCAACTATGTGATGGCCAATCTGCTCTGGGATCCGACCAGAAGCGGCGAGAAGCTGGCCAACGAGTTTCTTGATCTGCACTATGGCCGCAGTGCCAGGCCGATTCGGCGGTTTATCACGCTGACTCATGAGAACGCACTGGCGAGCGGCTTGCATCCGAACTGTTTTGGCAGGGCGAAGGATTATGCAATAGATGAGACTATCGCCCAGGCGGGTCTTGATGCATTCGCCGAGGCGCTGGAATTGGCCGAGGAAGACGTCGTTCGTGCACGTGTGGAAAAGGCCTCAATCTGCGCATACCGAGCTGCCATCGAACCAATCTGGTATACCAAGGATAAATCGTCTGTCGAACCTGACCTGGCCGAGCGAATGCGGCCGCTGGTCAAACGCTTCCTGGATCTGTGCGAGAAATACGGTGTAACCAACGCCAGTGAGCGCAGCAGAATCGAGGACGAGGCCAAAAGACTCAGAAGTACAGTCGGGCTGTAAAAGACTCGGCGTAGTTTAACGTTGCGGTTCGCCGGCAACAAGGTTTCTCCGGTGCTGTTCCATCACGTCCAGGAGCTCGCGCACTATTGTGGGGTGTTTATCGGCCACGTCATGTTTCTCTGACGGGTCATGTTCGACGTGAAACAACAGCGGCGGATCGTGCTCCTCGATAGGCCACTCGCCCCAGGTGCTCACCGATGCCGGGCTGGTCGTCTTGACATGAATCTTCCACGGACCCTTTCGAACCGCCCAGAGCTCATCACCGAAATAGTAGAACATCAGGGCCTCACGTCCGGGACCGTTGCCGAAGAGTATCGGTGAGATGTCACCACCGTCAATGATGCGATCTTCTGGTATGTTGGCATTTCCAAGTCTGGCGAACGTGGCAAACAGGTCCATAGTCGTGGCGAAGTCGGTATTTGTCACACCTCTCGGAATCCGTCCGGGCCAGCGGAAGATGGCCGGCACGCGGTAGCCGCCCTCCCATGTGCTCACCTTACCCTCATAAAAGAGACCCCCTGAGCCGCCGTCAAGCTTCTTGCCAAGCCAGGGGCCGTTGTCGGAAGTGAAGCCGACCAGTGTGTTGTCGTCGATTCCCAAGTCCTTGAGCGTCTCCAGAATCTGGCCGCACGACCAATCCAGCTCTTCGACGACGTCACCGTAGAGTCCGCGCAGACTCTTGTCGCGGAACTTCTCACTGGCAAACAGCGGCACGTGGGGCATTGTATGCGCCAGATAAAGGAAGAATGGCTTCTTTCCGGCGTTGGCCTTCATGAACTTAGAAGCCTCCTCGGTGTACCACTTCGTCAGATAGCGTTGATCGGGCTCTTTGTCCGGATTGGTGACGGTGAAATTGCGAATCAGCGGCGTCGGGGGCTGGTCCTTGAACAAGGGATTGTCAGGCTGTGTACCCGGACTCATGTCGTTGGAGTATGGAATGCCGAAGTAGTAGTCGAACCCGTGGTTCAACGGCAGGTGCTCCGGCTTGCTGCCTACGTGCCATTTCCCTATGCACGCCGTTGCGTAGCCGGCGTCTTTGAGCAGCTCGGCAATGGTAATCTCGTCGTCGGGCATTCCGCCGGGCGATTGTGGAATAAGCACTCGCGTCAGCCCGCTGCGGATCGGGAGCCGACCGGTTAGAAGACCCGCGCGGCTCGGTGTGCATACGCTGGAAGCGACGTGGAACTGTGTGAACTTCATGCCTTCGCGCGCCATGCGGTCGATGTTAGGCGTGGCGATCGTGGGGTGTCCGTAGCATCCGATGTCACCGTAACCCATGTCATCAACAAAGATCAGGACAATGTTCGGTTGTTTGGCTTTGGGCGCCAGTGAAGTCAGGGGACCGGAGCATCCGGCTATGGGGGCAGCCAGCACCCCAAGCCCCATCGCCTTCAACACGGCGCGCCGCGAATAGTTGGGTTTGCTCATTTCTTTCACCTGTCTCGTTCAAGTCTCGAAAAAGGGGCGCTTCTTCATGGCCCTTCGGATGCTTCTGCATTCACTTGGCCAGCCAGGGCATCTTCCACCTTTGCAGCGAGTCGCGAGACGATCTCGGTTACCAGTTTGTCGCCGAGTTCAGTCGATGCCGAAGTTCGGGGATCCTGGCCGTAGATCACATACAGCGGATCTCGCGGATCATGGGTGGGGGCATCGCGCCTGGGAGTGGTCGCCAGCGTCGTCGTGGCCGGATCACGGCCTTCGGTGAGTCGGTCCATCCGCACCCAGGCCGGATTGATCGCCATCGCGATACTGGTCTCGTACTTGGCTGCGTGATCGCCGGAAGCTCGGTCACCCGGCAGCGGCGTTGTCACCTCCCGCTCGGCGAGCCCTATGAAATGCACGCCCGGATGTCGGCGGCCGGCCGCGCTTGCCAGTCGATGCACTAGGTCCACCTGTTCGCCGGGATAGTGGCCCGTGAGGATGACGACCACCTTGAAGCCCTGCCTGGCCAGGTGGTCGAGTGTGGCCTCCAGCAGGGGTTTGATCGTCCGCTCGGGGAGAATCAGTGTCCATTTGTATCCCACGTGGCCGCCGCCGGTGCCGAAGAAGAAGGTCGGCAGCACGGCTCCTCCCGTTCGCTCAGCGACGCGTTGACATAATCCGTGGGCCTTGATGCCGTCGAAACATACCGGAAGGTGCCAGCCGTGATGCTCGAACGTGCCCAGCGGCACAAAGGCCACGGGCGCCTTGGCAAGGACTTCCTCCAGGTCGTCCGGGCCCATTACTTCCATTCGCCCGTGTGGCTTTGTTTCGGCGCCGCCGGTCGTCGGGTTTGCCGGACTGTTGATGCCGGCCGAGATCAACTCACGATAAAAAGGTCCTATAAGATTCAGTGTTTCAGGTGTGCCATAGCGTATTGGCATGCGCCCGGCCTGCGATTCGGTCATCAGATGGATGAAAAGCTTCAGGCCTTCGATAAGCTCGGTCTTGAGAGCCACATCTCCTTTGACATATCTGCGAAGTTCGTCGATCTTGTCTTTGACCTCCTGCTCCGTTCGCTCGGCGCGGTTGAGGTAGCGGATCGCCGCCTCCAGGGTCGGGTCATCGGGCTTTTTCCCGGGAAGCGGCGGCCTCGACTCCCCGGATTGGGTGCCAACTCTGCCGGCGCTGCGCCTTGGAGGGGCGGTTGCAGCTCGGCGAGCGCGAGGTTCGGGACCCAGCGTCGAACGATGCACGGCGATCTTCTCGAC
>LJTR01000055.1 GCA_001303465.1 Phycisphaerae bacterium SG8_4 | reverse complement strand
GAGAAGGCAATCGAGCTCGCAGAGGATGAAAGCGATCCGGCCCGCCGTGCGGAACTGCAACAGATAGCCGAAATCTGTTCACATGTCCCCGCCAACGCCCCGAGGAATCTCTGGGAGGCACTGCAGATGTACTGGTTCGTGCACCTGTCGGTGATAACAGAATTGAATACGTGGGACTCTTTCAACCCGGGCAGGCTCGACCAGCACCTCCAGCCCTTCTATGAGAAGGACCTGGAGGAAGGGACGCTAGGACCCGAGAAGGCCGAAGAGCTATTGCAGTGCTTCTGGATCAAGTTCAACAATCAGCCGGCGCCGCCCAAGGTCGGCGTGACTGAGGAGCAGAGCGGAACCTATACGGATTTCGCCCTGATCAATATCGGCGGTCTCAAACCATCCGACGGCACCGACGGCGTCAACGACATTTCGTATATGATGCTGGATGTTGTAGACGAGATGCATCTGACCCAGCCGAGCGCCTGTGTCCAGATAAGCAAGAGAAATCCCGACCACTTCCTCAAGCGAGCCTGCGAAGTGATTCGCACCGGGACCGGCCAGCCTTCGGTGTTCAACACCGATGTGATCATCAAGGAGATGCTCGGCGATGGAAAGAGCATGGCGGACGCCCGCAGCGGCGGGCCGAGCGGCTGCGTGACGGTAAGCTCCTTCGGCAAGGAAAGCTGCACGCTGACCGGATACATCAACTGGCCCAAGATTCTGGAATTGGCTCTCCATGACGGCGTCGATCCCGGCTCGGGCGAGCAGCTCGGCCCCAACACAGGCGACGCCCGGCAGTTCAACTCGTACGAACAGTTGATGGATGCCTATAAGAAGCAGCTCAAATATTTCGTCGATCTGAAGATCCGGGGCAACAACATCATCGAACGTCTCTTTGCCAATCACATGCCCGCGCCGTTTATGTCTATCGTGATGGATGACTGCATTGCACGCGGAATAGACTACCATAACGGCGGCGCACGATACAATCCGACCTATATCCAGGGCGTCGGCATGGGGACGGTGACCGATTCACTGGCGGCGGTGAAGTATCACGTCTTCGAGCAACGGGACGTTGCGGCCGATGAGTTGCTTGATGCAATGAAAGCCGATTTCGAAGGACACGAGAGTCTGAGGCACCAGCTGCTCGAACACTCGCCAAAATACGGCAACGATGACGATTTTGCCGATACCATAACCGAGGAGGTGTTCGACGCCTATTACGATCTGCTCAACGGCCGACCGAACAACAAAGGTGGGAAATACCGCGTGAACCTGCTGCCCACGACAGTGCACATCTACTTCGGCTCAGTTGTAGGCGCCATGCCGTGCGGTCGAAAGGCAGGCCAATCGGTCTCCGAAGGCATTTCGCCAAGCCGGGGAGGCGACCGCCACGGACCCACCGCCGTGATAAAGTCAGCCGCCCGAATCGATCACGTCCGCACGGGGGGAACGCTGCTGAACATGAAATTCAATCCTCAGGTGCTCGCCGGCGATGACGGCATCGAAAAGCTGGCACATCTTATCAGGTCCTACTTCAAGCTTGACGGCCATCATATCCAGTTCAACGTTACCACCGCCGAGACGCTCAGAAAGGCTCAGCAGAATCCAGAGGAGCATCGCGATCTGATCGTCAGAGTCGCCGGCTACAGCGATTATTTCGTGGACGTAGGCCGTGACCTGCAGGAGGAAATCATCGCCCGCACTGAGCAGCAGGCGTTCTAATCTGCAGGATCTTCGTTTGCAGACACCTCTGCAAAATCCGTGCATCTGCGCGGAATTTATGATATTGTCTTGCGACGTGATTTCGCCTTGGTCGCCCTGGAATTTACAGGAGAGTCGTTATGAAAGCAATATCATTTGCAGTATGCCTGTCCGCCGCGGCGCTTTTGCTTTTTGGCTGTGCGCATAACGCCGAGGAGAGGCAGTTGCAGGAGTTCATCACGGCTCACGTGGCAAAGGTCGAACCCCTGTCGGACGAGGCCAATCTCGCCCACTGGAACGCTTCAACAACGGGCAAGTCCGAATACTACGACAAGCTCAGCAGGCTGCAGATCAGAATTCGCAGAATCCAGAGTAATCCTCAGGAGCACGCCTTCCTCAAAGACCTCAGGGAATCCGGAAAAATCAGAGACGCCAGACTCGCCAGGCAACTGGACAAGCTATACTACGGGTACCTCCAGAACCAGATGGAGCCAGGGCTGCTTGAGAGGATTGTCGAGGTAGACACCAGGATCCAGGAGAAGTACAACAACTTTCGCGGCAACATCGAGGGCAGAAAGGCCACCAACAGTGAGATCTATACGATCCTGACAACGGCCAGGGACATCCGCAAAAGGGAACTGGCCTGGAAGGCAAGCAAACAGGTTGGAGAGGCGATAATCGATGATCTTCTGGAGTTGGTAAAGCTGCGCAACCAGGCCGCACGAGAGCTCGGCTTCGACAACTACCACACTCTCTCGGTCGTCACTGGCGAGCAGAGCCTCGATGAACTGGACCGTATCTTCTATGAGCTTGACGAGTTGACAGGCGAGCCGTTCGCGCGATTGAAGGCCGAGCTTGACCGGATCCTGGCAGACGGCTACGGAATAGAACCGGCAGATCTGATGCCCTGGCATTATCACGATCCCTTCTT
Organism: Phycisphaerae bacterium SG8_4; assembly: GCA_001303465.1. GTDB lineage: Bacteria > Planctomycetota > Phycisphaerae > Sedimentisphaerales > Anaerobacaceae > SG8-4. The sequence goes on along the minus strand of LJTR01000055.1, from coordinate 11,129 downwards.
CCAAAGGACACCGTTAGTATACGACCAGGACCTTGATCTCTACTACAAGGACAAGGACGTCAAGGAGCTGTCCGAGGTGTACTACGCCGGTGTCGGCCTGGGCGTGGACGATATCCTCGCTCGAAGCGATCTGTACGATCGACAAGACAAATACCCGCACGCCTTCAGTCACGATCTGGATCGCAAGGGTGACGTCCGCATTCTGTGTAACCTTCAGAACACCGAACGCTGGATGGAAACGATCCTGCACGAGCTGGGTCATGCAATCTACAGCAAATACCATGACCCAGACGAGCCTTGGCTGCTGAGAGAGCCGGCGCACAGCTTCACTACCGAGGCGATTGCCATGTTCTTCGGCCGGCTGAGCCGCAATGCAGCCTGGATGCAGGAGATGCTGGAGCTGTCGGATTACGAACGCAGGAAGATTGAGCAGGTCAGCGAGAAATACCTGCGATTCGGGCAGGTTCTCTTTGCCCGCTGGGCGATGGTCATGTACAACTTCGAGAAGCAGCTCTACGCCGATCCCGACCAGGATCTGAATAACCTTTGGTGGGATCTGGTGGAGAAGTACCAGCTAATTAAAAGACCGCCCGGGCCCGCCGATGCCGGCTGGGCCTCCAAGCTGCACTTTACCACCGCGCCATGTTACTATCACAACTACATGTTGGGCGAGCTTCTGGCCTCTCAACTGCATCACCACATTGTTCATAACGTCTTCGGCCTTGACTCGGACGACAACGTCAGTTATGTGGGGGACAGAGCCCTGGGAGATTATCTGCGCCGGGAAGTCCTGGGCCCGGGGGCTCGTTATCACTGGAACGACATGATCGAACGGGCGACCGGCGAGCCGCTGACCTCCAAATATTTCGTCGAGCAATTCGCCGAATAATGGTGAGAGCCGCTATGAGCACCCGTGCAGACCTCTATCCCGAATAGGCACTGTGGAGAAAAGCATGATCTACTTGTTCGCCATCTTCATCTACTTGTTCGTCCTGGCCGGAATCGGCATCTACAAGTCCCGCCAGGTAAAGACCCAGGAGGACTTTACCGTCGCCGGACGGACGCTATCGCCCTGGATTATGGTCTGTACAATGCTCGCCGTCTGGATCGGAACAGGCTCGATCGTTGGCAACGCGGGCAAAACCTACAGGATCGGCGCCTCGGCCCTCTGGCTGCCCTGCGGGACCTTTGTGGGGATGATCCTGCTTTCCTTTATCGCCACACGTGCGCGTAACATCGAGGCACTGACCGTGCCCGAGATCATCGGCAGGCGCTTTGGCGGCGCCGCACGCGTTTTGGCCGTCATAGCTTTGATCCTCGCCTACATGGTGATTGTGGGCTATCAATTCAACGCCGGTGGCATGGTGCTCGAAGTAATTGCGGGCACGAAGGACAAAGTCACACTCACTGCCGGCAGCCCGCTTACGAAGAGGCAGGCCCGAAAGGGCTACATAAGGTATGAACCGCCGGGAAACTGGACCGGCGTGGCGCGCATCGGTTTCGACACCAGAGATGCGAGCACGGGGCAATGGTCTGACGACACCAAGCAGTTCATAATACTGGTAGTGCCTTCAACTGAGATCATTGAACTCAACGACGCCCTGCAGGAGGCCCGAGACGCCAATTCTGTCTCACCGTTGGCCAAAGCCGTCGCGTCCATCGACAGCATTGCCGCATCAGAGATAGAGGCGTTGGACAGTCTCGATGATCTCGTCGCCATCAAAGCCAATACGATCACGCGAGTAGCAATCGCCGGGTCGGGCGAAGGCTTTGCCAACGACGAGCAGACAGTCCGCCTCGCCGGGCTTCCGGAGGTAGGAACGGCGTATTTGCACGAGCCCAAGTTGACCTCGGAGAGAGCCACGATCATCGCCGCAGCCTTCATCGTGGCCTATACCATGCTGGCCGGCCTGATGAGTCTTGCGTTTGCCGATATCGTCACCGGAACCGTCATCATGGGGACGCTCTTGATCGCGTTCCCCATCGTGTTGATCAAAGCAGGCGGGCTTGCCGGCATGGCGGCGGCTTTTGCGGAAATGGGCGATCGGCCCGACCACATGAAGTTCTGGGGGATGTTCAGGCCCGTAGACTATATTAACTTCTGTCTGCCGGTGTTCCTGCTTGTACTGGGCGACGCCAACCAGTATCAGCGAATCTTCGCCAGCCGTAATGCCAAAGGCGCCAGGACGGCTGTTATCGTCATGATCTTCGTCGCCCTCGTTATCGAGGAACTGATCATCGCCGAAGCATGGTTTGCAAGCAGCCTGATACCCGATCCAGAGAATGGGCGGTACGTTCTCATCTATGCAGCGCGACACTTCATGCCGCTGGCCCTCGGGCTGCTGTTCATGATAACCGTCGTGGGGATCATCATTTCCACCGCCGATTCATTCCTGCTCGTGCCGGCGACCACCTTCATCAAGGACATCTACCAGGCACACATCAATCCCAAGGCCTCGGAAAAGAAGATCATCTTTATGAGCCGGTTCATGGTGCTGACCTTCGGAGTAATCGCATGGCTCATCTCGCTTGCATTTGCTGAGAGTACAACCGTCTTCGAAAAGGCTCTGTACGCCTTCACTGTCTACGGATCTGCTATCACTCCGTGCCTGGTCGCCGCACTCTTCTGGAAAGGCGCGACCAGGGCCGGCGCAGTCAGCTCTATTCTCGCCGGGACGGTCACCACGCTCTTGTGGGGAGAAGTGATTGTAGAGCTCGTACCAGCGCAGTTGGCGGAGCTCGACGCGGTCCTGCCTGCGATAACGCTCTCGGTAATCTGCCTGATAGTCGTCAGCCTTTTGACCCAGAATCAGCAGCAAAGTGGAGAGAATTCATAGATGTTTGCCCCCAGTGTTTACATCGAAAGAAGAAGACGCCTGCGATCTGAAGTCGGGTCCGGGCTGATCCTTTTTCTGGGCAACGAGCAGAGCCCTATTAACTACCGGGACAATCAGTATCCTTTCCGGCAGGACAGCTCCTTTCTGTATTTCTTCGGGCTCGATTGCCCGGGCCTTGCCGCTGTCATCGACATAGACCAGGGCGCCGAGTGTGTCTTTGGCGATGACCTGACCGTCGACGATATCATCTGGACAGGACCGCAGCCGCCGTTGGCCGAGAAATGTCAAGAGGCGGGTATCTCAGAGACCGCAGGCCTGGATAAACTGGGGCTTGTGCTGGAAAGAGCCGTTGGGCGGGCAAGGCAAATCCATATTCTCCCGCAGTATCGGCCTGAGAACGTCCTGAAGATTCAACAGCTGCTGGCCATGCCGCCAGCGGCGATTCAGGATCATGTCTCTGAATCATTGATAAAGGCGGTCGTTGCGCAAAGATCTGTGAAGAGCGATGACGAAATCGCCCAGATCGAGTCGGCACTGGAGATGTCCTATGCGATGCAGACGACGGCGATGAAGATCTCCAAACCCGGCGTCTACGAGCGCGAAGTAGCAGCGGCAATGGAGCAGATCGTCCTTGCTCGCGCCGGTCGTCTCTCGTTTCCCACGATCTTTTCAATCCACGGCGAAACGCTGCACAACCACCATCACGGTAACATGATGAAGGCGGGCGATATAGCCGTCAATGATTCCGGCGCCGAAACGCCGTTAGGCTATGCAAGTGACATCACCAGAACGATTCCGGTAGGCGGAGAGTTCTCTCAAAGACAGAAGGAAATCTATGCTATCGTCCTGGAGGCGCAGAACAAAGCGATCGACGCGGCCAAACCGGACATTGAATTTAGAAACGTCCACAGACTGGCATCGGAGGTTCTCGTCTCTGGCTTGAAGGACCTCGGATTAGTCAAGGGTGACGCAGCCGAAGCGGTCGAAGCCGGCGTCCACACCTTGTTCTTTCAGTGCGGCCTGGGGCACATGATGGGACTTGACGTCCACGACATGGAGGGCCTGGGGGAAGACTACGTCGGCTATACCGATACCATCAAGCGCAATCCCGAGTTTGGCTGGCGGTCGTTGAGACTCGGCAAGGCACTCGAGCCGGGATTCGTCATCACAGTTGAGCCGGGGATATACTTCATTCCCGAATTGATCGACCGCTGGAAGGCGGAGCAGAAGAACGCACAATACATCAACTACGATGCTGTCGAGAAATACAGTGATTTTGGGGGGGTCAGGATTGAAGACGACATCTTAGTGACTGAAACCGGCTGCCGAATACTTGGCAAGCCAATTCCCCGCACAATAGACGACGTCGAAGCGATGTCCTCGTCAGCCTGAGGAGGACATCGCCTGTCAATTGTCAGCTCTTGTACTTCTCCCAATAATCCGGGAAGAATTCTTTCGCCTTGACCTCAAGCTCCTGGTCGCTGATTGCAGTCAGGCGACCCTCTACGTCGTACTGGTCGATGACCCAGCGGGCCAGCTTGTGGATCCTGATCTTGTTGATCCGGTCGTCGCCGGTCAGGCCGAAGAATTCATTGACCCAGTGGGCCACGCCATCGGCGCCGCTCTTGTCGGTAATTGCGACCCGCGGGGGCTTGCTCAGGAGCTTTTCGGTATCGAAGATGTTATAGATCCGCTCATCCTGGCGGAGCCCGCCGGCGTGAATACCGGCCCGCGTGACGTTGAACGCCCTGCCCGCGAACGGATAATTGTCGGGAATCGGCAGTCCGATTGATCGCATGTAATCGGCCAGCTCTGTTATGACCCTGGTATCCAGTCCGCACATGTCTCCCTTGAGGGCAATATACTCGATAACAGCACTTTCCAAAGGAGGATTGCCGGTCCGTTCGCCAAAGCCAAAAAGTGTGGTGTTGACGAAGTCGGCGCCGTACAACCACGCGGTACCGCCGTTGGTATGCACCTTGCTGAAGTCGTTGTGCCCGTGCCATTCCAGCCTGTCACTCGGAACGCCGCATTCGACGTTGAGCTTGTAAATCAGCTTCGGAATACTCCTGGGAAGTTCTGCACCAGGATAGCTGATGCCAAAGCCCATGGTATCGCAGAGCCTGATCTTCGCCGACAGCTCTTGCGGAACCTCGCTGCTCATCTCCATGAGGCGATCCACAAAGGGCAGCACAAAACCTTCGATATCGGCACGAGTCACGTCTTCAAGGTGGCATCGGGGACGAACGCCCGCTTCGAACGCTGCGGCCACAACTTCGCAATAGCTGTCCATGCACTCCTTGCGAGTGCGGAACTTCAGCTTCTGGAATATGTGGTAATCCGAGCAGCTCGTGAGCATACCCGTCTCTTTCAGGCCGGCCTCTTTGACGAGCCGGAAGTCTCCCTTAACGGCACGGATCCAGCCCGTGCACTCGGGATATGTGTGCCCCAGCGCACGGCACTTGTCCAGTGTCTCACGGTCGTTTTTGGTATACAGAAAGAACTCGGTCTGACGGATCACACCATTGGGTCCACTGAGCTTGGCCAGCAGATCGTAAATGTGGACCATTTGCTCTATCGTGTAGGGAGGTCTGGCCTGCTGGCCGTCGCGGAAGGTCGTATCGGTTATCAGTATCGGCCTGTCCTTGACGGCGGCAAAGTCAAATTCAACGGCCTCGCCGTCGATGTACTCGACCACAGGGCCCTGAAGATGAATCAGCGGAGGCAGATTGTACGGAAAAACATCCTCAATCAGATTCGGCGCTTTCGTGTCGACCAGACGATGCTTCTTCTTGGCTTTAACCATAGAAAGTCCTTTCATCTCAAAGGAAAATCAAAAATCAAAATGTAAATATCAAAACCTTGGAATCCGCCGCAGGCGGATGCTCTCTCAAATAATCTGCGAAGCGGTTCCACAATCTTGCATCCCTCGACTTCGCTCGAGACATGCTTTGATCTTTGATCTTTGCATTTTCTAAGCTATTGTTCTATTTCAACGCCCTGCTCTTTGCAGACATTGGCGATGAACGTGATCGCATCGCCCACGGTCTGAACGGCCAGGGCGGCATCCTCGTCCATCTCGATGCCGAATTCTTCTTCAAACATCGCCACCAGCTCAATCGAGTCCACGCTCTCGGCGCCCAGGTCGGCAGTAAAACTGTCCTCAAGCTTGATATCGTCGACGCCCAGTTTCTGGGCGGTGATTGCCTTTACGCGTTCTTCTACTGTTGCCATATGTCCTGCTCCTTGTAAATTTACATCGACAGTCTTCTGCGGCCCTTCTTGATAGCCGCTTTCCGTACGGGCGATGTGATCTCGAACACCGCATCCCACATCGCCTCTGTCCGCTCGCTCCACTGGCATCCGCGCCGGCTCATCGCGGTCTTCGCCGTCTCGTAGAGCCTGCCTTTGCCGAAACCCTTGGTCACATTTCCCTCGATAAACCAACCGAAAGATGGGATGTGCTTTGGCAGCGGCTTGCCCGTGGCCATAACAAGAGCCATCGCCCCGACGTAGGAACCGGTATTCAACAGCGTCCCTATCGAGGTCTTCGCATGGTCCCCTATGAGTGAGCCGACCTTCGTCGAACCGGTGTCGACCGAACGCCGGCCGTCCAGCATCACCGAAACGTTCGAATAATCGTTCTTCAGGTCGCTGTTAGTCGTGAGAGCCCCAAGGTTGACCCACTCGCCGACATAGCTGTGGCCAAGAAAACCATCGTGGTATTTGTTGGAATAGCCGTGTATGATCGACTCTTCAACTTCGCCGCCAACTCGGCAGAAATCTCCGATGCTGTTGCCCTCGCGGCACTTGGCGCCTAACAAAAGCGAGTTCTTGCCGATGTAACAGGGCCCTTCGACACGGCTGAAGGGGTGAATCTCGGCCCCTTCGTTGACATAGATCGGCCCGTGCTCGGCATCCAGGGTCACCATCGGATGGATCCTTGCCCCGGGCGCCACGTATATATCCTTCTTGCTGCCCCTGATGGCAAGCGGCTCTTCCACATCTCCTTCAAGTCCATGTTGCCCAAGAGCAGCGAACTCAGAGGTAACCTCTTCGGCGTTGGCCAATACGAGATCCCAGGTGTATTCCCAGCAGGACAGCCTGCACTTGACGTTTGGCAGACTCGCCTTGGCCGAGGCGACGAATTGCTCAATGTCGGCCGCCTTCAATCCATCGACATCTTTCTCGCTGATTCTGGCGTAAAGCACCTGCCCCTGCTCATTGATGCCGATTTCGCTCGGACCTGTGGCCGCAACATCAAAATCCACCGCCTTGACCGACGGATCTAACAGGAGCAAATCATCGCCGGCCAGCGTCGTCACATCGTTTACCGGCTTTTCAACCTGCGTCTTGTAATAGGCCGCCATATAATCAGGGACAAAATACGCAATCTCATCGGGATTGATCTTGGCAACAAGCTTGTCGGCGAGCGAACTGATGCCGCATCGAAGCTCCCATATGGGGCGCCCCAGCACGAGAGGATAGAAGTTGCTCCTGTTCTCACGCAGACTGTCAATCAGAATCAATCGCATCAAGACTCCTTAAGTTCTATTTCAACCCGAAGATTCACCGAACACGAGGCTCTAAAGCATTGGTACTCAACGATGAGCGCAAAATGCTACCAGGAAACTGCACTGCCGTCCACTACAAAGCCAACCCAAAACAGGGAAATTGTGCTTCGCTCGCAAGATTTGCCGGGGGCACCAGGACCGCCCAGGACGTATCCTACTTTGATATAAAGACTTATGTCATCCCCAAGACCCATACATCTTGAGTATCAGAAGGATCTATCACCTGATTGACTTGCACGATTGGCCCCGCGCATGACAAGGTGAGAGGGGGTCCCTGACAATGTGAGATGGCGGGGACGATCGGTGACTCTATTGCGCTGTGAACCGGTCCTCATTTAGAATATCGCCGTCCACTGCGTGGTGCCGAAATACCACCGTTGGCATGCCTTGTGGACTGTCCACCATAACAGCAAGGAATCCTCCCGTCACGTTGAGGTACCTGTGCTCGGGGTATCGCTGGTCGTTGGTCCAGCCACCGGCGTGTTTGTCGCTGGCCGGGCCGCACGAGTATTCCCTCACACCGGTGGTCCTGTCCACCGAAACGTATTGCCAGTGACGATCCCCACAGATGACGTACATGTTCTTCTGTTTCGAAAGGAATTCTCTGATCTCATTGCCCTCGTACTGAAAGTCTCTGTTTGAATGGTTGTCGTGCTTGTTAGTGCGATCGGGCCCGACTACAGGGGTCGGGCTGATCAAGATTCGAAATGTCGCATCAGATTGCCGAACGGTCCGCTTGAACCATGCCTTCTGCTCTTTGCCCCAGATTGTCTTGTCGGCGCCGTCAGGCATCGTATTGGGACTGCGATAATCGCGCCCCTCGACTAGCCATATCTGGAGGTCCCTGCCCCAACGAAAGGTCCGCCAGGTCCGATCTCCCATCGGTACCTGCTCGCGGAACACGGCCAGCCCCTGCTCGAACGTGAAATCTCCCATGAACCTCGTCTCTCGTGTGGGCCAGCAATCGTTCATCCACGTGTCGTGATCGTCCTTGATGAAATAGCTCGCGACCTGACGGTGGAATTCGACGTTGGTGGGCAAGCTGTACATCCGCGCCCAATGCCACCGGGCCAGCGGCAGGCTCTTGGCAAGTCGGTCATAGTAGACGATGTCCCCGGTATGAACGAAAAAACTAAGATCGAGCTTGAGCATGGCGGCGTAGATCTTGTAGCCACCACCGGCAGCATCCTGATCCGGATACGCCTGGCCGGTCGAGACCGTGAAGACCACCGGCGCGGCTTCATCGACAGGTGGTGCCGTCTTGAATCGGCCCTCCACCACACTGCCGGCCGGCGTCTCAGCGCGCAGCTGATACTGCACGTTGGGCTGAAGGCCGGTCAATTTGAACTGATGCGTATAGTCACGTTTTGGATCCACCGCGCACCAATCAGTTCCCCTCCAGTCGGAGGCCCCCGCGGCTCTGTACCGGACCCGAATCTTCCCGAGCGTCCCGGGGGCGGCCCCTTCAATCGTCTCAATCGTCGAATTATCGGGAAACTCAACAACGGGTTCGGCGTCAGGCCGTCCGCTGCCGCGTCTCTCTGACAACCTACCGGTCGCCGGATCACGATAGGAAACCTTCGGCATCGGTGCCTCCGATCCCACACGTTCGGGGTGCCGCGTCAGACGGGTCCAGACAATCGCCGAGTTGTCAGTCACCTCACCGATCTTAATGCCGGTGGCCTGATAAGGCCCTTGTGACAAGGCCCTGCCACCGAACATCGTCGAGAGAACTACCGCCAGCACGCTCTTTGCAATGTGTCTCAAACTCATCGGAACATCCTTTCTTCAAGATCCCTGTTCTTTCGGCGGCTACTGTATCAAAATCGCTGCGAAAATAAAGTCGTTTCTGTGCAGCCGTCGTGTAAACCCTTGTCATTGCCGGAGAATGTGATATACTTGCCGGCGGTTTGTCGGCGTATGTGGTTACTTGGGCTGAGGTGCAATGGCAAAGCGATTCAACATCACACACAACAGCTTGTCCCGAGCAGGGATCACGGTACTGCTGCTCTTGGCTGCTTCGGCGACCGTCAAGGATGCATTTGGCGAGCGGCAGATCTCAAAAAGGGTGAGGGTAAAGAGAGTTCCCTCTTCGCGGGCAGAGCTCAATCTGGCAGAGATTCCTTTCAAGATCCTGTTCGAAACGTACCGCGAGACCGATGGCAGGCAGAACTGGGAACTATTCCAGATAAACGCCGACGGTTCCAATCCGATCAATCTCACTGAGACCCCGGAAATTGACGAGATGTATGCACACGCATCTGCCGACGGCACGAAGATATGTTTTGTTGCCGATGAAGGAACGGGCAGAGACAGGCTTCGCAGCGTCTATTACATGAACATCGACGGGACCGAGCGGGTCCGAGTCGCCCTCAACGCCAGGCAGCCGTGCTGGAGTCCTGACGGCAAGACCATCGCCTATCTAAAGGGCGAGTACGAGCGATACAGCACGAGAGAGTATGCAACGTCGGAGCTTTTCCTCTACGACCTCCAGAGCGGCGAGCACAAGCCGCATCCGAACACGACGCTGCATCACATCTACGCCATCTGCTGGTCGCCCGACAAAAGGTGGTTTCTCGGCGCCGTTCATGGAAGCAACATGGGTTACAGCGATACGATCCTGGCTTTCGACGCCGACGGAACGCGAGTGTTCGATCTGGCGCGATGGGGAGTCAAGGGGTGCAGGCCCGACATCAGTTCCGACGGCACGAAGATGACTTGGGGTGAGACGGACTGGGATCTGTGCCTGGCCGACATCGATCTGTCCGGCCGCTCGCCCCGCGTGCTCAACGTACACAAAGTCGTTGAGTGCCGGCGTTCTCAGAAGGTTTATCACGTCGACTTGTCTCCGGACAAGAAGTACATCGTCTTCAGCTACGGACCGTGGGATGGCGGACAACAGGTTGGCGGAAAGGCGAAAGGCTGGAATTTGTGCGTGAGCGATCTGACAGGAAGATGGGTCAAGATTACCACCGACGGGCTCCACTACAAGGAGCCCGACTGGGTACCGATCCGGTCGGCGGATCCGCAGGCAGACGAATCAACCGCAGGCAACTCAGGGACGGAACAAGCTACGGAATCTCAGCGATCTCTGTGATCTCTGCGGTAAATCTGAGTTTTAGTTCTTGGTCTTTTTGCAAGGAGACTTCAATGGCAAACAGCTTCAACACAGCGACAAAAAGCATATCTGCGCGAGTTTCGTTCGTTCTCTTCTTCCTTGTGCTAAGTGTCTTCTGGACAAGCGCAGATGTGTGCGATGCGCAACCGGCAGGCGAGCTTAATCTCAAGCTAACGCCCTCATCACGAGCTGAATTCAATTTGAAGGATATTCGATGCAAGATCGTGTATGAAACGTTTCGCCAGACCAACGGCAAGGAGAACTGGGAGCTGTACCTGATAAATGCCGACGGCTCGAACCCGGTTAATCTCACGAATACGCCCGATTGCGATGAGATGTATCCTCACGCCTCGCCCGACGGCACAAAGATTTGCTGTGTCGCCGATGAAATGGTAAGAGGCAGGAAGGTCAGAAATGTCTACTGGATGAACGTCGACGGCACCGGGCGGGTGAAGGTCGCCGACAACGCTCGACAGCCCTGCTGGGACCCGGACAGCAAGACGATCGCATACTTGCCCGCGGAATTCGAACGGTACACAATCGACGACTACGCCACGAAGGGTCTCGTCTTTTACGATTTAGAAACAGCCAAATATAGAC
>LJTR01000054.1 GCA_001303465.1 Phycisphaerae bacterium SG8_4 | reverse complement strand
ACAGGTCCAATCCTCCAGGATGGTGGTCGGACGCGGCAGTCTTCCGAGTTCGGCCACGTGGCAGAACTCCGAGCCGTCGGATTTGCCCGATGGCGCGGCCTGAGGATTTGTGGCTCTCACCGGTTTGGCCTCGGCCGATCCATCAGTAATGTCCAGGATTGAAATTCTCAAACTCGCGTTCAGCATGTCCTCCGGGGCGCTAACAGAGCCGCATATTTCCACTGCAAAGGCCTCAATGACCGCACCGCCCTCCTTGAGCTCTATCATCCGCACCCGACAGTTGAGGACGCTCATATCGAGCGGCGCGTATAGATCCTCCGCGGGATCAGGATTGGCGTCACGCAATATCCGGGATGTGAAGTCGCCGAATGATCCGGCCTGTTTTAGCTGACCGATCATGCCCTTCGATTTGGCAGCATTGACTATTCTTGCGAGTGCCCGAAAGCAAGTCGACCCTCTGAGCTTGAAACGGTTAGCCAATTCCATAATCCCGGAGCGGCTGATAAAGCCACAGTAGAATGCAGCCGTAGATGCCACTGCCAGTATCAAAAGTGAAATCAGGACTTTGCTCATTCAAGTACCCACAATGTTGTTACTCAACTCTTGAGTTGGCGACGGCAGAAAGCCGCTCTTGGTTCTCCTTCACCTCGCTCTGTGACATACTCCCGTCCCCGTTCAGACTGAGATCGACCTCAAGAACCTTGCTCGACTGGACGTCTTCGAATTTGCAGTGCATCCTCTGGTTCACATCGTAGCCGTAGGTGACTTTGATGGGACAGCCTGCCGGCCTGTCAGGAGGCAGCTCGAATTTGTGTGTTGCAACCTTCTTTACGTATTCAACATCGGTGTCTTCACCTTGGGTGATGGTCACCTCAAGCTCCGACTGACCGTCGGTGAGCGTGTAGAATGTCTGCGATGCTTCACAGGGAACAGGCATGTTCTTGTTCAAAATGATGCGATTGGCAATCACGCGCCGGCCGGTCTCTTTGTCAAGAGGAGCACAAACGGTGCCGTAGCTGTGATTGCACACATCAGTGAGATTGATGTCCCTTAACCCGTTGGAAATGCCCGGTGGCACGACTTCGGGTTTTTCTCTGAGCATCGTCAACCCAGCGTGCAGCGCCGCGCCGAGTCCGACACATTCGTCGACATTGACCGCCGTCTCCGGAGCAAATCCGAACATCTTCTCCAGATGCTCCCGGACCAGCGGTATCCGCGTGCTGCCGCCGACCAGCAAAACCTTGTCTATCTTGCTTGGCTCTACGTGGGCTTCGTCGAGGGCCACTTCAACCAGAATGTCGGCACGATTCATCAGATCGGAAATCGCCTGCTCGAACATCTCTCGCGTTATTTCCACGCGCATGCTGCCCGCCGGACCGTACAGCATGATCTTGGCGACTTGTCGTCGCGACAATGTTCTCTTGATATCCTCGGCCTCGTCCTCGTATTTCGCCCTGTCCTCCTCGGAGCCGATCAGCTCGGCGCCGAATTTGTCCCGGTAGCTCTGTTCCAGCAACTCCAGCACCTTGCGGTCAAAATCAACACCGCCGAGCGCATGGTCGCCCTGGGAGCAGACGATATCCATTTGATGTCCCTTGACGTCCAATATGGTCACGTCAAAGGTACCGCCGCCCAGGTCATACACGAGCACCTTTCCGGAAACCTCGCGCGTGGTGGCATAGTACAATGCCGCCGCCACGGGCTCGTTGACAATCCCAATCACGTTCAGACCCGCCAAGGCTCCTGCATCCATGGTCGCTTTCCTGCGAACTTCGTCAAAGTGCGCCGGGACGGAAATGACGGCGTCATGAATCTCGCCATTCTCGAGCGCGCAGTCCTGTCTGAGCTTTTTCAAGATCAAAGCGGACAATTCCACCGCCGTCCAGTCCTTCGAGTCAACGCTTTTGCGATAGTCCGCATCCCCCATTTTGCGCTTTATCCAGCGGACTGATCTCTCGGCATTCAAGTGTCGTGAATTGACCGCCTCAATGCCTACCCGGATCAAGTCAGAATTCTCCTCATCGAAGAAGATTGCGGACGGCGTGAGTCTTTCACCATCTGCATTTGGGACTATCTCCGGCTTGCCGATGGCATTTAGAATCGCCAATGCTGAGAAAGTTGTGCCGAGATCTATTCCCACAATACTAGCCATTTTGCACCCCCTGTTTTGTGGCTCGCTTTACAATTCAGCAGTCAAGCATATAGTCTGACCTGAGCCGGACGCACTATCTTGACATGTCCCTCGTTAATGAAATACTGGTAACCTGGCCGAATAACATTCGCAATCTTGCCCACCTGCCCGGGATCATCACAGCCCTGCTTTTCCTTAACGGCTTCCGCCAGCTTTTCTTGCCCGCGATACTCACTTTCCGTTTCCGGCTCAAATTGCTCGATCCCGCTGGACTCCAGTGCAAAGATCAGTTCGTCCCTTACTTCCTCGAGATATGCAGTCTCGACATTATCTTCTTTGAACCGGGCAATCCGGCTCTCAAGATTGTCAACGGCACGGATCACTCGCAGACAGAAGGTTCTGATTATGTTCCAGTCGTATCCGTCCTGGAGTTTTTCCAGTCGATCCTGCTGGTGGGCGGCATACTCGCGAATTGCCGAAACCTGCTGAGTCAGATCATTGAGTGTGCTGTCGATCGGTTTCGACTGCTCAAGTACGGCCTGACACTGCGTCGCCACTGCCGCGGCCGTTTCAGCATCGCTGGATGCCTCATCCGGCATCAACTCAGTGGTCTTCTTTCTTTCTCTATTGAGTGCGTTGTCGATCGGCTTCGACTGCTCAAGGACGGCCTGACACTGCGTCGCCGCTGCCGTGGACGTCTCAGCATCGCTGGATTTCTCATCCGACGCCAACTCACTGGTTTTCTCTCTATCTCCATTGAGCGCGCTGTCGATAGGCTTCGATTGCTCACAGACGGCCTGACACTGCGTCGCCGCTGCGGCGGGCGTTTCAGCGTCGCCGGATTTCTCATCTGACTTCAACTCAGCGGTTTTCTCTCTCGCTCCGGTAGCTGGGCGCCTTTGAGTCAAGCTTCCCATGCACCTGCGCCGGGGTTCATCGGCCGAGGGAGTTACCGGTCTTACAGAGATTTTCGCAAGCCGCGCAGGGCGGTCCTGTTGTTCGCCACTCTTCGGTTCCTTCGGGACGTCCTCGACTTCTGCCGACTCAGGCTTGGCTTGATCAGCTTGCTCGGCAGTGCCTCGCCAGCGCCTGAATGATCGCTTCAAACCGGACGTAGCTTTAACAGCAAGACGACCAGCCCGCAACAACATCCACCAGGCATAGATCAGCCCTCCTACGGATGCACAGACCATTGAACCGGTAAAGACAAACGCCTGCTGGTCCTTTCGTCTGTTGTATTCGCTCAACTCAGCCTGCCAGTTCTCGCCATACAGAACATCTGCGAAAGAAGGAGGGGCGGTTATTTCGCCCGCAGCCAGTCTGTCAAGGTCGGCCCTGAGCCTCGCCTGCTGCTCTTGCCACAATTGCTCTCTCGTCTTGGTCTTGCCGTCGGCATCCAACAGAAATGGCAACTCGGCCCTTTCCTGCGGAGGCGTCTGCAACCACTCATTATATTGCCTGACGTGCTCATCTGTCGCGGTGCTGCACTTCGACTTGTAATGAGCCGCCTGCTCTGAGTCCTCTCTCCTTTGGGCCAGAACCCACCAGAGCAAAGAGCCCCCGATAACAAGCAGTATTGAAGCAATGACAGATAGATTCTTACGCATAATCCCGTACTTCAATCATAAACCACAGACGTTAGCGTTCGCCACGACTCACGTCGGGCTTGTTCGCGGCGATCCAGAGCATCATCAATCGGAATCCATATTCTCGACAAAAACCTCATTCTCATTCTTGCCGTACACTTCGGTCACCCGCAGAACCTCTTCAATTGTCGTCAGGCCCTTCTTTACCTTCAAGATCCCGTCGTCGTATAGACTCCGTCGGCCTGACTCATGAAAGAAGCGACGCATGTTGTTCACCGATGCATCCTTGTTAATCATGTCTCTTAGCTGCTCGTCGACAACCAACTGCTCGTAAATGCCCACGCGCCCCAGATACCCTGAGCCCCGGCACTTGTCACAACCGGCCCCGTAATGAACTTCCTCCGGTGAAATTCCCGCCTTCGCCGCGTATCGAGCGATATTCTCGGATACCTCGGACACCTGTTTGCACTCCGGGCAAATCTTCCTGACCAGTCGTTGTGCAAGGACACCGTTGAGCGAAGCGGCAATCAGATAGGGCTCAATACCGATGTCGACCAATCTTGTAATACTCGCGGCCGCATCGTTTGTATGCAGTGTCGATAGGACCAGGTGTCCGGTCAAAGCCGCCTGAACCGCAATGCGAGCGGTCTCGTTATCGCGAATCTCTCCCACCATTATCACGTCCGGGTCCTGACGCAGCAGACTGCGCAGCGCCGTGGCAAAATCCAGACCGATCTTCTCGTTGATCTGGACCTGATTGCAGAAACCAAGCTGGTATTCAACCGGATCCTCAACAGTCGAGAGATTCAACTTTTCACCGTCCATCTGACCCAGAGCCGTGTACAGCGTGGTGCTCTTTCCTGAACCGGTCGGGCCTGTAACAAGTAATATCCCGTGAGGCAGCGCTATCTGCTCGTTAAAAGCGGTCATCGCATCGGGCTCCATACCCAACTGATCGAGACCTATGAGAATCGTCTTGCTGTCGAGCACACGAATAACTACCTTTTCTCCGTGGTTCGTCGGCAATGTGGAAACGCGCAGATCTATCGCCCTGCCGCCGACGGAAACCTTGATCTTGCCGTCCTGCGGCAGCCGCCTTTCCGAAATGTCCAGATCGGCCATAATCTTGACGCGCGAGACAATCGCCGGGTGCATCTTCAAGGGCGACTGCTTCATTTCGAAGAGCACCCCATCGATGCGATATCTTGTCCTCATGAATCTCTCTTTGGGCTCGATGTGAATGTCGCTGGCGCCTTCGCGTATTGCGTTGCTGATCAAATAGTTGACGAACTTGATAATGGGCGACTGGCCCGCCATTTTCTCCAGGTCCTCGGACTCATCCTCCTGGTCCTGCACAATCTCCACGTCCGTCATATCATTGATAATGTCATCAAGATCGCAGTCTATCTTTTCATCATTGAAGGTGTTGCAAACCTTGTCTATGTCCTCTTCAAGGCAGACGACCGTCTCAACATTCATCTGAGCCTGCCGTTTCACATCCTCGATGATAAACAGATCGGCGGGCCGGCTGGTCGCAACCAAGAGAACATCGCCCCGGACCGATACGGGCATGATGCGGTTGCTTCTGACGTAGTTCAGCTCGAGCTTTCCAAATACTCTCCTGTCGACCTGTTCCGGCTCGATCCGGCGAAATTCCATGTCGTACAAATTGGCCTGGGCCACCGAGATATCCGGTTCGTCGACCAGCTTCAAGGCCCGGATTGTCTCTAAGATGTCGCAATTTGGCTTTTCTTTCTGCAGCTGCCTCACCTGAGAAAGCTGATCGCCGTTGATTTTGCCGGTCTCGGACAGGACATCCGCCACATCTCGGGTATGACTGACACTATCCTGCTCAGGGCAATAGAGCTGCGACAGACCGCTGATTTCCTCATCGCAACTATCATCTTTGTAGCCGGCCACTTGGGTGCCGACTGACAGTGGCTCTTTGTCTTTGCGTCTGAATCCAAAAATCCCAGCCATAGTCTTCACAATGCCCCCAACTTAGAGAGAGTTTCACGCCTCCGACCTCAAGTAAGACGCTTCTTTTTTAGTGGATTTGGCGGCGTGCATTCCAGGGCGGCGACACAGAGCACCGCCACAGACAAGCATACAGCGCCTCGATAAACGTCATTTACTAAAACTATACGTAATAATTTGGCACCCATCAAACTGGCCCGGGACGGTAGAAGGTACTTTTTTTGCGCCTCAAGGCACTTTGTATGGAGGCGGTTGAGTTGAGGCCGCCTAAGCGAGAGGATTATCGGAGTCTCTGTAGTCTTTGCCGCTCGCCGCGGTCCTATGCACCGAAAACTCGGTCAGAGTTTGCAGATGATGGTTGTTTTGCGTCCCGGCCAAATATCTCACCGGCCAGATCTTCGCCAATGCGTTTGGCGTAGTAATGTTCCATGCCCTTCTGGCCTGTCGAATGGAACTGGTTCATCGAGGACAGAACACCAATCTTCATCAGAAGCAGTATTGCCGCGCAGGCCGCGGCGTTTGCGACAGCGCGCCCGCACCCACGGAAGATCTCCGGCAGCTTTGGCTCGGGCAACTTTGTTTTGAGATTCGGAACCTCCGGCTCGGCGCGCAGGCTGTGCTTGAGTACGGCAATCGCGCGGGCATTTGCGCGAGCCATCAGATCGAGCTTGTGAGGTTGACTCTTCACAAGCGAGAACGCCAGATCGACTTTGTGGAATGCGGCAAGTCGCCGCCGGCACCTCGGACATCCGACAACATGCTTTTGAAACCAGCCGGCGTCAGGACCAAAACGCTTACTTGCAGCGCTGTACAATAAGGTTCGAATTCGTCTACACTCGTTATTTATTCTTGCCATTTTCATTCTTCTTTGTTCATCCAAGCTGACAACAAACGGATTGCCTTGCACCTGTATACTCTTGCCGTCCCTGTAGATATGCCCAACATCCTGCTTATTTGAGCGTAAGATAACTCCCCCAAGTCGCGCAACATAACGACGTCCCTCAGATGTTCCGGAAGCCGAGCGATACAACCCCTCAGAACTTCCTGCAGGTATTTGGCATCAAGTTCGGTCGCCGGTGAGTTTGTTTCTTTTCGGCCTGCAACAGGTCCGGCCAGGCCTTTTCTTTCAACGATTCTGCGCCTGACTATCGATATCGCTATATTGTTAGCTGTACGGAAAACATATGCCTTCACATACCTTGGCTTTCGTCCTCCTTCATGATGGGCCAGTTGCAGGAACGTGTCCTGGTAAACGTCGCAAACATCCTGTTCGTTGCCAAGTATACGCCAGAGCATGGTGACCAACTCCTGACCGTGCTGGCGCATGGCGGTAAGTATCCACCTCTGGCTCTCGGCGACGGTGTCGGCGACAGCAAAATCCCAAAGCGATCCACAGGTTGCGGCCTTACCAAACATAGATGCCCACTTCAATTGTCCTGCCCTGTTCTAAACTATATAGACGCAGTGCCTCCTGATATGTTAACAGAATTCCGGCCAGCACAGGGAAAAAATCTGCTTTTTCTGGGTAACGTTTCGAGATACCCAGACGTCTTATCTCTGAAGCCGGAAGTTAAATGATCCAGGACTGGTCAGAACCCGAACCTTAGAAACATGGACGAACGACATTGAAAAACAACTCTTCCAAACCCAAGGACGCGAGCGATGTCGTCTCGCTCGTCGGCGATTTGCTCGCCAGAGCCGTGCAGCACGGGGCAAGTGACATCCATTTCGAGCCCGGAAACGCCGAATTGGAAGTAAAATACCGCCTCGATGGGGTCCTGAGCACGATTGAAAGATTACCAAAGACTTTATCCGATAATGTGATTGCCAGGCTCAAGGTTCTGGGCGGCCTTCTGACCTATCGCAATGATATACCGCAGGAGGGGCGGATCGAGGTCAGCAAGAGCGGCAACAGCGATATCATGGACCAGCGGCTGGCGGTCTTTCCTACGATCCACGGCCAGCGCGCTGTTGTGCGTCTGTTCTACAACCACACCGAGCTTATGGAACTAGGGCAATTGGGCTTCTCGGCGGATACTTACTCGACATTGAAAAACATCGCCGCCCAAAACCAGGGCGTTTTGCTGCTGACCGGTCCGGCGGGCAGCGGCAAGAGCACAACGCTTGCCGCCCTTTTGCGGCACATCCTGAAATCTTGCCCCGGAAAGAGCGTCGTGACGCTCGAAGACCCTGTGGAGATCAGAATCGACGGCGCCACGCAGGTCCAAATTACGCCGCACGGCGAGATGACGTTTGCCACGGCCCTGCGATCGCTGCTAAGGCAGGACCCGCAGGTTCTGATGATCGGAGAGATTAGAGACGCCGAGACCGCCAGGATCGCTATAGAAGCAGGACTGACGGGACATTTGCTTATGAGTACGATGCACAGCGGCTCACCCGCCGGAGCATTGCTGCGCCTGCTGGAGATGGGGATCGAACCTTACCAGGTGACGTCAAGTGTCTCGGCGGTCCTCAACCAAAGGCTGGTCAGGAAACTCTGTAAGAAGTGTAGGAAATCACCAGGCGGCAAACAGAATGCGGAGGGCCAAGACCGACAACCAGAGTCAGAGGCGATCGGATGCAATGAATGTTTCAATACCGGCTACAAGGGCCGGGCGCTGATCGCGGAGATCGTTGAGCTGGATAGTCCGTTGCGAAAAGCTCTCCTGGCCAAAGCGGACCTAGATGAGCTTGAGCAGATCCTCAGAGATAGGGGCCATACAACTATGTTCGCCGACGGCAAACGCCTCGTCGAGGAGGGTGTCACGACCCAGGAAGAACTCAACAGCGTCTGTGGAATCGTATCAGACAGCCAATAGTGATATTCGGCAGGCATAGAGAACACAGGATGGCGGCATCCGAACATAACGGACTGATTCGGCAGTTAAAAGGAACACGATATGGCGACATTTAAGTATAACGCACTGACATCGGCCGGTAGGTTGATGAAGGGCACGATCGAGGCCGGCTCGCGCGACGAGGCGGACGAGCTGCTCAAACAGATGCAGCTTGTTGTCAACTCGATCGACAAGGCTGCGCCTGAAAAACCCAAGACGGCCATCGGCAGAAATGAGTTCATGCTCTTCAACCAGCAGTTGGCGTCGATAACCAAGGCCGGCATCCCGCTCGAGAAAGGTCTGCGAGAACTCGCCAAAGACGTCGATTCAAGGTCCATGCGCAAGCTTGTCGATGCGATAGCCGACGAACTCGAGTCGGGCGTAAGCATTGAAGATGCCTTTGAGAAGAGACAGAAGCGTTTCCCCCCCCTCTACGGGCGAATACTAAAAGCAGGTGTGGAAACAGGCAGACTGAATGAAATGTTGACCAGCCTAAACAGGCATCTGGAGATGGCTACTCAGACCAGAAGGATCATTTTCGAAGCGTTGAGTTATCCTGCTGTAATCCTGACTCTCGCCGCCGTCATATTGACAGGCCTGTTCTTGTTCGTGATCCCGCAATTCGGGCCGATACTCAGTGAAATCAGCGGCGGCAGGCTGCCGGGCCTGACCAGACTCTTTCTCAACCTGGCTGAGAACGTGGTGCCTTTTTGGATAGTCGTTGGATTGTTCTTTGCCGTAATAACTATCCTGTTCATGATGCTTTCGGCATCCACACCGGGACGTAGATTCAAAGAGTTGCTCTTTCTGAACGTGCCGGTCGTTGGCAGAGTATACCACAGCAGCGTGCTCTGCAGGATGGCCGAGGCGATGGCGATCATGGTGGCATCGGGTTCCGACATGCCTGCAGCTCTGAGATTGAGCTCGGGTGCCACAGGCAGCGAAAGTCTTATCCTCGAAAGCGAGACCCTGGCAGGTCACATCGAGCAGGGGGATAACATCCTGGAGGCGGGGCAATCCTGCAGGCTCATACCAAGGTTATTCTTGTATTCGGTTCAGCTGGGCACGCAGCGCAATGAGCTGCAGGACAATCTCTACAGTCTCGGCGAGATGTACGCCGAGCAGGCACGATGCGGCCAGTCAAGGCTGCAGGCAGTTCTGCTGCCCGCAATGATCATCGGCGTGGGATGCTTCATAGCGATGACCATCCTGGCAATGTTTTTGCCTATGATAGGCATTATTACGAGTTTATCTGCGGCTTAGATATGTTCACAGTAGTGGCGATAATCCTGTTGGCTTTGTACATATACCTCGGGCGCGAGGAGCCGGCCATCGCCCTGGTGACATCGCCATTCGTTACCGGAGCGTTGTTCGTCCTCGTCGCCACCGAAGAACACTATGCGGCCATGGTGGTCACGCCCTTCATTTGGCTGGCGGCACTGATAACGGTGGCCGTGTCAAAGCGCGATCCTGGCTCCGATCGCTGGCCTCAGACATACTCAAAGTGGATTCTGGTAACCCTGATGGTCTTGATCCTGTTTGTGGCTGCCTGCGGCGTCTTCGCTCCTCTCGGCGTCTTCGGCATTGTGTTTGCGGCACTTTTGCTCGGCTCGCTCATAGCCTATCGCACGACATCGCGTGATGCGACTGCCGCATACGTCATTTCAACAATCGGCGCGAGCATGAGACAGAATCTTCCGCTGCCCATGGCCCTGGAGTCCGCCGCCAGTGGGTTTGCAGACGACCACTCGAGAATTCTGCGACGAATTCAGAAATGGTTGGTTCAAGGGTATTCGCTGAGTGAAGCTATCAAACGAGGCTATCCGCAGTGTCCTGGTCAGGTAACGGCAATGATAGCCGCCGCCGAGCGAATCGACCAGCTTCCGTTTGCGATCAAAGCAATTGAGGCGGATATGGTGACCAGGGCCGACGATAGAAGAAAGATCCGACCGATTCACCCACTTTATCCCGTGATATTAGTTATCTTCATGTTCTTTATGCTGTTTGGACTCATGATGTTCGTGATGCCGCAGTTCAAGACCGTGCTGGCGGAAATGGTTGGCGGAGCACTGCCACGGGCTACTCAACTGCTGATTGAGATATTTCAGTTTGTCGCATTCGACTACGGATGGCTAATTGCCCTGATATCTCTACTCCTGCTGCTGGTGGCGGTTCCTCTGTCGATACGTGCCAGGATCAGACCCCGTCGGCCGAGGGAACCTTATCTACAGTCTAGAATTGCCGACTTTGTCAAATGGCATCTGCCAATTCTGCACCGCTTCGAAAAGAACTACTCGTTGGTACAGGTTGTGGAGCTTCTGCGATTGTCACTCAATGCCGGCTGCACGGTCGATGAAGCCATCGACAGTGCGATCGGTCTGGACGTGAACAATTGTTTCAAGAGGCAGTTGCGAAGGTGCCTGGATAAAGTGCAGCGCGGCGATAGAATCGCCGCTGCAATACGCAAGAGCGGACTAGGCTCACCTCTGGCCTGGGCCTTTGACGACAAGGTAAACCAGGGCAATACTCTATCAATCCTGGAAACGCTCGAGTCGTTCTATCGTTCGAACTACAGTTACTGTGTCAATCTGGCCAGGTTCATATTGTGGCCCTGCGTGATGCTTGTTTTGGGAGCAACAGTAGGATTTGTCGTTTACGCGATATTTTCGCCCGGCATTGTGGTTATCAATAGTCTGACGGGCTTGGTGACGCCATAGCGACGACAATTGGAGCACGCTTATGTCTGCAAAGAACAAGAGACGTGAAGGTTTCTTGCTGACCGAGATAGTGGTTTCAATGGCCATCCTGGGAATCCTCGTGGCAGCTCTGGCGTTGTCACTTCACGGATTCGCAAAGTTCAATCGCTACCAGTTGGTCAGACAACAATGCATAGCGGCCGCGCAGGCGGAACTTGAAAGCATAGCCGCAACGGGCGCACCGATCCCTGATGAAGACTTTGACCGACTCTGGTCTAATCTCAATATCTCCATCAAGAAATCACCTGGGATCGGTCAATGGTCGGCAATGGAATTGGTGGAGGTTACAACCATCGGCAGCAGCTTTGACAGAGAAGTCAAGATTCAATTGTCCAGATACTTTCCAGGGGACGCCCCCGCTGTTGAAGGGAAGTGACGACTATGCGCAAAGGCTTTACTTTGGTGGAAATGTTGGCAGTAATAATGGTCCTTCCATTTGTGCTGCTCGTTATCAGCGGCCTGTTTAGGACAATCATAAGGGACATCCCAGAGTCATACAGCATCGCCCAGGAGAACACAACACTGCTGGACATGTTAGAGCAGTTACGGCAGGACACGGACCGAGCAGAAGGACTGCCGGAATCGTTCGAAGATCATACGGCAAATGATAGCATGATCCTGATTGCACTGGAGACCGGCGTGATCAGCTATCAGCTTAAGGACGGCCAGGTGATCAGACGCAATTTGACAGATGCTCGCCGGAGTGAGGCCCAGGAACCGAGAGTCTGGTCGCTGCCGCATACCAAAGTAGTGTGGCGCGTTTGGGCGAGAGACGGCAAACGTCATGCCGTTGAGACTAGCGCCCACATAGAACAGTTCGTTCGAGGTCAATGGAAAGAGAAGATGGCCAATTCACATCTTTATTTCGCGGGTTCGTTTGGAAAGGCTCTGGCACAAGAATGAACAGACGAGAGCGAAACGGTTTTGTTTTGGTGCTTGTGGTAACGGTGATCGCCGTGATCGGAATCCAGATGTTCGCTTTGGCCGGCATTGCGAACACGATGCAGTTTCAGTCACATACGGCGTATTTGAGAGCGTGCGAACGGAACCTGCTCGCCAGCGGTCTGGGATGGGCAAGGCAGAATATCCAAAATGAAGCTGGCGAAACTCCAGGCAAGACGATAGAATTGGACGTAAGCAGAATGGGTATTCGCGGCTCGGCTTTGGGCGTCACCATCAGCACGCAGGCGTACGGCCGAGCGGAAGTTCGAGTAACTAGCTCGTGCACCCGCGGCAGACAGACTCTCAACGGCGACGGCAAGTACAGAATCTACTTAGATGATAAGCAGGAAGCAACTCCTGGAGCACGCAAAATCGCAACAGGCGACTGACATTCATGTCTGTGCTGGCGCCCCCATTATGTTCAGGGTCGGAGGCAAACTTGTCCCCATCACGAAGGAGACACTGACTGCGGCACAGAGCCGGGAGATCTCCCTGGAGCTGTTGACCAAACAGCAGCAGGCCCAGTTTGAGAAGAACCTGGATTATGACCTCATGCTGGCCGACGGCACCGGAAGATACCGGATAAACATCGGCTACTTCAACGGCGAAGTAGGCTCGACAATCAGGATTCTCCCCACCAGACCCAAGACAATTGAAGAATTGTACCTGCCCGACATCGTCAAAGACCTGGCCCACAAAACCAAGGGACTGGTTCTCATAACAGGAAGCACGAGCCAGGGCAAGACAACGACTATGACGTCAATGATAGACCACATAAACTCAACCTCTGAGAAGCACATTGTCACCATTGAAGACCCTATAGAGTATGTGCACACGAACAAGGCCGGAGTTGTGAGGCAACGAGAGATCGGAAAAGATACACAGTCTTTCCACAGCGGATTGAGAGCCGCGCTGAGACAGGATCCCGATGTTATCGCCATAGGCGAGATGCGAGACTACGAAACCATCAAGATTGCCCTGACCGCTGCCGAGACCGGCGTGCTGGTACTGTCCACGCTGCACGTCATATCCATCGACAAGATCATCGAAAGGCTCCTGAGCTACGCCGCCGCTACGGACGAAGGCCAGTTGAGATTTCTCTTAGCCGAATCCCTCCAGGGCATGATTCACCAGGAGTTGATCCCGACAGTGGACGGCGGGCAAAGAGTCGCCTGCGAGGTGCTGATAGTAACAAACGCTGCAAAGAACATCATAAGAAGAAAAGGCGGATACTTCCTGAGGTCCGTGATCGAAACAGGCAAAAAGGTCGGGATGGTGACCATGTTGGAATCGGTCAATGCCCTTCTGCAGGCCGGCACGATAAGCGAAGGGGTCGCAAAGGCAGTTTCGTCAAACTACGAATAATAGGCTGCGGCGGGCCGCTGCGACAGCTCTGGGGGCACGTTTTCATGAAAGCGATAGAAGTCAAAATGCTGACGAAGTTTTATGGCTCGGCCGTTGGCGTCAAGCAGTTGTCTTTCGATATCGCCAGAGGCGAGATCTTCGGTTATCTCGGGCCGAACGGATCGGGCAA
>LJTR01000053.1 GCA_001303465.1 Phycisphaerae bacterium SG8_4 | reverse complement strand
GATCTGTGGCTCGGACCGGCTCCCTTTTATCCGTATAACCCGGAATACTTCGCGGGCGGCCCCGGCATGAATTGTCTGAGCTGGAACATGTACTGGGACTACGGCACCGGCCAGGTCGGCGACATGGGCAGCCACACGATCGACCTCGTGTGGAACGCAATTGACGCTGGTCTGCCCACAACGGCCGAAGGCGAAGGCGAGAAGTTCAATCCTGAAGTCACACCCGTTGAACTGCACACATCCTTCGATATCCCGGCCAACGACTGGCGCGGGCCTGTTCGCGTCCACTGGTATCAGGGCGGCATGATGCCGAGATCGCCGAAGGGTTACGTCGATCTGAACAAGATCGGACACGGTGCGATGTTCAAGGGCACCAAGGGTTACGTTGTATGTGACTACGATTCGCGGATTCTGCTGCCCTTCGGCAACGATGCGGACCTGACGTACTACAACAAGCGGGCGAAGGATGAGGTGATTCCACCGCTGGGCCACTTCCAGGAAGAATGGGTCAATGCCTGCAAGGGAGCCAATGACCGCAAGACGCACTGTGACTTCGAGTACGGCGGCAATGCAATCGAACTGATGCATCTGGGCCTGGTGGCCTACCGCGTCGGCAAGAAATTGGACTACGACGGCACCTCAGGCCGCGTGACCAACAGCGCCGAGGCCAACGCCTTGCTGGGCCGCGAGGTTCGCCCCGGCTGGAAATTTGAGGGCTAAGCCAACAAGAAAAGGAATCCGGCGCGCTGCCCTCGCGTTTCAGCAAGCGCGAGGGCAGTGCCGGCGTTCTTCTACTATCGCTGGCCGGCGATCATTTCTACCGGCCATTCGTCGGTTCGAAATGGGCTGGCGGGCAGATCGGCTGAGTTGTACAGGTTGCACCTGGGACTGGGCGCCCAGGCGTATCGCACCACCAAGGGATTCTTGACCTGCGAGCTGGGGCTCGGTGAAGTTGGGCAACTGGGCCTAGGCAAAGGAATGCATCATCTACTCCTATACCGTCTGTCATCGGACAGTGATTCGCAGCTCGGCCAGCTACAGCAGCCAGCTTTGCAGGGTCGGATTGTATCGGCTTGTGGCTTCAGCTACAATCCTCATAGGGTAAACACTGGAAATCCCGGAGATTTTGAGGGCATGTGGGCTCTGAACTGACTGGGTAGAACTGCTGCGTTCGAAGTCAACGTCTCATCTCAACCGCCGGCCGCGTGCCACGCCCGACGGGGACTTCTGACCGGCAGCCCATTGAACATCGCTAATGAAATCCTCGACTCCCTCCGTGTCAGGCGCAATCTGCTGGATCCGTTGGCCATAGAACAGGGCCCGGCGGTAATCTCTGATTTCGTAGTAGCTCATGGCCGCGTTGACATTTGCGGTCAGATGATCGGGTTTGAGTTCACAGGCCTTGCTGAAAGCCCTGGCCGCCAGTTCGGGTCTTTGCATCGAGAGAAAGCTCCATCCGAGATTGAGATGGTCTTCGAAGGACCACGGATTCAGTTCAACAGCCATCCTGCACGCAGCGGCGCTTCTGGTATAGTCGTTCATTTCCAGATAGATCTCACAGAGTGAGGAATGGGCCAATGTGAAATCTTCGTCGGCCTTCAGCGCGGTGTTAAGCTTCTCTATGGCCATCACGTTTTGGCCGGCCTCTCTCAGCGTCATCGCATCGACGTACAGAGCAACCGCGCTTGGTTGCTGCTGGCATCCTGAAAAGAACAACAGTGTCAGGCTCTGCAGCCACAGGCCGATAATGATTCTGGCTCTCGGACTTCCGTACATGTCTGTTTCCTCCCTGATCAGGGAAAACATCACGCCTGCTGCCTTTGGCAATTCGCAGGCATCACGTTATAGGACGGCTCAGCGTCTGCCTCTCGTCGCACCTGCCGTGCGTCTCTGGCCAGTTGCGTGCAGGTCTATCCGCCCACAAGTCTCTAATCGGCCTGATTGCCGTGTGGCTGTGGCTTTTTTGTCCACTTTTTCTACGCAGAGCTCCGCCCCGCCCGCGCCAGGCGGCTTCTCAGGCACTTAGAGATAGCACGATCCGACCAGAAATCCCTTGACTGACACCGGGCGGTTTTGCTATAATAGCGTCTAACTGGTTGATAGGGTGTCCAGCTAGCGAGGCCACGACTGGGGAACAGGCAGGAGGGGCACTGTTATTGCTCGCGTATCGCACTTCCACAGTTGATTTGAGAAAGGCAAGCGATTTCGAGTAATTCTCCGGCGCTGTAGTTACCGTTGGTCCGAAGAGTTTCTAGAGTATGCGCATGGCAAAAGGTTTTTATGGGAGGTCGGCTTTGAGTAAACCAAAGAGTGCGTTTGAATCTTCCCGCCACAAGCTTCGTGCGAGCATTCTTACACTCGCCCTACTGCTAACTGCGACGATTCCACATGCAACCCGGTGCCAGGCCGACGGGACTGCGAAACACAATGTACTGGGCAGAGTGGCTCGGGAATGGATGCAGGTTGGAAGAGAACAGTATGACCGGTCTCTTTTCGAAGCCGCAGGACAGTCCTTTAGCCGAGCAGCGCAGTACCAAGAATACCTGACCGCTGCCGAGCAAAGGAAACTGGGCAAATTGTGTGAGAAGGCAAGCAATGCCGCTTCGGCAAACAAACCGACCTCGTCGAGTATTCAGACGACCGACAGGCCGGCCCGCGCGACTGGGCAGGCTAAAGTAAAGTCACTCTACGACAGGTCGCCTCCGACGGCCGCGACGGTCAGGGCCAAGCGGCCCGCCGACAGCATCAAGGAGGGCAAATTCCTGACCGAAAAGGAGTTGGGATTTATCGCCGAGCGGTCAGCAACAGCGGGCAACCCGCTTCGTGAGCAGAGGACAATACAAATCAGGCCAACCCGGTCTCTGGCGACTGGAAAACTGAAGGACCGGGACGTCTTTGTCGGAGGCCAGGTCAGCAAACCGGGGGCAGTACATATGTCCGGAGAGATGACGGCGCTGGAGGCCATTATGGAAGCCGGCGGATTCGATCTACGGGCGGCCGAAGCCAGGAACGCAATTGTAATTCGTTACGCAGATGGCCGGCGATATGCGTACAATCTGGACCTGAGACGCGCGATTTCCGGAGATCGGACCAAGCGGTTCTATCTGCAGGCCAAAGACATTGTGCACGTGCCTGAGACCAAGATCGCAAAACTCAATCAGTGGATTGACAAGCATATCAATGAGATAATCTCCGAGACGAGTCTCTTTCTCAGCAAGACAATCGGAGATACCGCGGTCGCTGCCGGCAGCCCTCGTTAGCTTCGGAGACGGCCCTATCCCGAGTTTCTTCGAGAAGCTACAGGGGATGAAGGATTTCTGCAATCCTCCCGTGACAGTAATCGCCACCTCTTGTGAGCGGGCATTTCAGATAGCCACATCTGTCTATCGCAAGGCCCATGCGCCTGCGAGACAGGCTTCAATCACCGTGGCCGAGACAATAAGGTTAATAACAGTCTGCGCGCCCAGCGGGTGACTTGGTAAGGATTGAAGCCGGCTTTGGGGCAAGCCGTGGAAGGTACCAGGGATTCGGCTGGCAAGTTCCTGATCCTGGTTTAGAATTTATCCGTTCCTTTGCCGACAGATTTGGTATACTGTCACAAACGCGATTCTTATCAAGGATCGGCGGGTGTGAATATAGTGCTCCTGATTGAAAATTCGCGTTCCTGCGCGGTTAAGTGGATTCAAAATAGCAGGTTATGGTTTTGCTCGCGAGAATTTACTACCCTGAAGGGTATATCAGGTTATGGTTTTGCTCGTGAGAATTTGCTACCCTCAAGTGTATAACATCAAACCGGAGCGACAAAGATGTTGAGCAGACGAGATTTCTTGAGATACGCAGGATTGGCGGCGGCATCCGCCGTGACTGGTCGGGGACTTTCACCAACGGCGAAATCGGCGACACAGGGCAGACCCAATATCCTTATCATAATGGCCGACGACTGCACGCACAACGACCTTCCCATCTATGGAGGGCAGAATGCTGCAACTCCGAATATCGATCGACTTGCCTCGGACGGCCTTGTCTTTAATCGTGCCTACCTCGCCTCGGCAATGTGTCAGCCATGCCGGGCCGAGCTGTACACGGGACTTTACCCGATGCGAAACGGTTGCGCTTGGAACCACTCGGCCAGCCGCCCCGATGTCACCAGCATGCCTCACCATTTGAAGCCTCTTGGCTATCGCGTCGGCCTTGCCGGCAAAGTGCACGTCAAGCCGGACAACGTTTTTCCCTTCGAGAAGATTGGCGGCTTTGACGCAAGCTGTGTTCGCGATCCGACCAGGCCGCACGATACTCAGCACATTCGACGTTTCATGACAGGCGATGGTCCGTTCTGTCTGGTGGTCGCATTGGTCGAGCCGCATGTGCCGTGGGTTATGGGTGATGAGTCGAAGTACGCGCCGAAGAAACTCAAGTTACCGCCCAACATCGCCGATACGCCGCGCACGCGCGAAGACTTCTCGCGATACCTGGCCGAGATCACCTACATGGACGGCCAAGTCGGCGAGATACTCGAAGTGCTGGACCAATCGGGCCGGGCCGACGACACGATTGTCCTGTTTACATCAGAGCAAGGCAGCCAATTCCCCGGTTGCAAGTGGACCAACTGGGACACCGGTTTGCACACGGCATTGATAGCCCGCTGGCCCGGCAAGGTCGCACGGCGACAGCGCACTGACGCCCTGGCTCAGTACGCCGACGTCCTGCCGACACTCATCGATGCCGCCGGGGGCAAACCATCCGGGCGAGACTTCGATGGGACGAGCTTTCTGCCCGTCCTGCTGGGCGCCAAATCGACGCACCGCAAATTCGTTTACGGCATGCACAACAACATTCCCGAAGGACCCGCCTATCCGATTCGCACGATCAGCGACGGCCAATACCGCTACATTCGCAATCTGAGCCCCGACGAGATCTACATCGAGAAACACCTGATGGGCTGGGCCGGCCAGGGCAAACTGAACAATCCGTACTGGGCCACCTGGATACGGGAGGCCTGGACCAATCCTCACACGTACGAGATGGTCAAGCGATACATGCACCGCCCTGCCGAGCAGCTATATGACAGCACCAAGGACCCCTACGAGATGACCAATCTCGCTGACGACCCTGCTTTCTCGGCCGTGAAGGTCCGGCTCAGCGCCGAACTCGACCGCTGGATGACCGCGCAGGGCGATCCGGGTGCGGCGCAGGACACGCACCAAGCCATCCAGGCGGCACTTCGCGGCGAGCACATGTACGGCACGGCCCCCAGCCGGTGATTGGTGGTTTGAGATGGACGTTATTTTTGCTTGACGGGCAGGCAGCAAACTTGGTATAAACAAGAGTATTGGATGTTGTGGGTATCTAGCATCGGATGTTGCAGGAGTCTTGGGGTCTGTCCCGGGCTGCCACAATCTGCCAACCGCCCGTTTTGGGTGCAGGAAGGAGGCATCGACAAACCATGCAGAGTCATCTGGGTGTATGCGGGAAACTCGTAACAAGAGCAAAACATATCCCGGCTATCGTGTGCGTAGCCAAAGGGTATTCATTCACACTCTATTTTCAGGAGGACTACTATGTGTAAGAAAACAGCTTATCTACTCTCTTTTGTGTTGGTGCTGGGCTCGGTCAGTAGCGCTGCAGACATCGTCTGGACCGATCTTGGCGCCGACCACCTCTGGAGCAATCCGGAGAACTGGGACCTGGGCACCGTCCCCACCGCGGCCGACGATGTCTTGATCGACGTGCCGGCCGCAGCAGCACCTAATGGCCCGGTTATCCAGGACGGGATCGCTGCCGAATGCCATGGTATCTGGACGGAAGCTCCCGGCGAGCCCGTGCTGACAATGACCGGAGGGTCGCTTGTGGTCGGAGACTGGATCTGGTGGGGCGACGGAGATGGTTCCTTCGGCATCTGGACAATGAGCGGCGGCACGGTGGATGTTGCAGATGAATTCGAACTTGGATGGGGCGGCGGCGCAGGCACCCTGACCATGACCGGCGGTACGATCAACGCCGGAAGGGCAGTAATTCCCACTGGCAGCGGAGCCTTCGGGGAACTGTTCCTCCAAGGCGGCACTTACAGCGTTACCCTGCCCGACGGCCTCCAGGTGAACGCTAACGGTCTGATCGATATCACAGAAGGTACGTTAGTACTGGAAGGCGATGACACGGCGAAAGTCAATGATCTTATCGCGGCCGGTCAGATCACCGCATACGGAGGGGCAGGTGAATTTGAGTTGGACTTTGACGGCAGGAATCCGGGCAAGACTACATTGACGGCTTTTCGCGAGCTGGCAACGGGCCCGCTCAGGTTGGATTTTAACTCCAATCAGGATTCTGGTGGTGATTCAACCACTGCTGGCGATCCAAGCCTCTCTGCGGCCGCCCACAATCAAACAGGCTGGTCGTCTTATCACGCCAATCATGAGGTGATTGCCGAATTCACCACCGCCAATTACGACGGAATCACGGTAACGCCCGACTGGCCAAATACCACAGATAACCGCGTTCGCCAGTCAATTGACCGCGGCGCCGGCAATGATGACAACTGGGACGATGCTGCAGGCGATCTTAACCTCGTCACCGACTTCATCGGTATCGACACACGCACCGGAAATGGCGGCAACGGTGACTGGGACGGCACCACAGGCACACCCACTTACATGACACTTGCACTCGGTGGGCTGGCCGCCGGTGATTATGTCTGGACATCATTCCATCACGACACCGAACATGTATTCGGCCCGTTCGCAGTTTGGCTTTCAACAGATGGCGGCGCAACTTTTACTCAACTCGATGATGGTGTTATGACTGATTCGACCCCAGGCGGAACTCCCGATTCCGGCGCAACAGAAGTCGGTCCTGATGCATACTCACTCTCTTCAACTTATCACGCATCATTTAGTGCAGATGGCATAAATGCTGTCGTCTTTCGTTTTGCACCTTACTCCGAGGGCGCTGTCCACCGCCAAATCTGGGGTATGAACGGCTTCGTGTTAGAACTTGATCGGAGGGTAGTGTTGTTTGAAGAAGATTTCGAAGGTTTGCCTTTGGGCCCGAATGTCGATGAGGAACTTGCCGGCGATGCAGTCTGGACAGATACGCCGCCGGAAGGCTGGGCCGTTGACGAAAGCGGTATTCCCGGGATCGGGAACCCGGCTACCGACGGTGTGACCGAATGGGCCGGCTGGGCTTTTGCCGATAAGGCATGGTGGACCGAAGCCGCTGAGGATCAGAACCGTTCTCAGTTTGTGCTGGGAAGCGGCACTGTTGCCGTGGCCGATCCGGACGAATGGGACGACGCAGACCGTCTGCCGATACCTATTTCTGCGGACCCCTATGATACATGGCTCACTACGCCGGCAATTGATATCTTCGGTCTTGAGGCGGGCACGGTTCAGCTCAAGTTCGATTCGAGCTGGCGTCCGGAGTTCGATGACAACTATCACCAGACGGCGTCCATAACCGCTTCCTTTGACGGCGGAGAGCCTGTCACGGTGCTTTTGTGGGAATCCGATGGCAGTAGTGCGAACTTTAAGCCGGACTCCACGAATGAAACTGTTGTTGTCGATTTGGATGTTCCCAAAGGCGCCGCGAGCGTTGTCCTGGAGTTCGGTTTGTCCGACGCCGGCAACGACTGGTGGTGGGCGATTGACAACGTGGAAGTCAGCGGCATTCCCAGAGAGACAATCGTTGTCCTCTCCGAGGATTTCGAAGGTTTGGCCTTGGGTCCGAACGTGGATGAGTCTGTTGCCGGCGAGCAAGTCTGGACCGATACGCCGCCGGAGGGCTGGGTCGTTGACGAAAGTGGTATTCCCGGCATAGGAGACCCTGCCACAGACGGTGTTACAGAATGGGCCGGATGGGCCTTCGCCGATAAGGCATGGTGGACCGAAGCCGCTGAGGACCAAAATCGTTCCCAGTTTGTGCTGGCAAGCGGCACTGTCGCCGTGGCCGACCCGGATGAGTGGGATGACGCGGATCATGCAGATGCGGCGGCAGCAGGTTGGTACAAGACCTTCCTCAGTACGCCCGAGGTTGACATCTCCGGTCTCGAGGGAGGCTCGCTCAAGCTCACGTTCGATTCGAGCTGGCGCCCGGAATTTGATTCCAACTATCATCAGACGGCGAATATCACCGCCTCGTTTGATGGCGCCGAGCCTGTCGAGGTGCTTTTGTGGGAATCTGATAGCGGTAGCGCTAACTTCAAGCCGGACTCCACAAACGAAACCGTTGTTGTTTATCTACAGAACCCCGCAGGAGCCAAGAGCGTTGTTCTGGAATTCGGTTTGTTCGACGCCGGCAACGACTGGTGGTGGGCGATTGACAACGTGGAAGTCAGCGGCATTCCTCTTCCGGAGCCGGTCGATCCCGGCACCGAGGGTCTGGCTGCATCCTATGCGCTGGATGGCGACGCGCTTGACAGCTCCGGCAACGGCATTGACGGGACAATCCACAACGCCGACACCGGCGGTTTGGGCGATGGCGGCTCAGTTTGGGTGGACGACCCGGAACGCGGCACCGTCATTAGTTTTAACGGCACGGCCGAAGGTGCTCATGTTCGCGCCGGCGACATTCCTCAAATGACACTGAGCAACGATTTCACCTGGTCCTTTTGGGCGAAACACAGCGCTGAAAACACGGCGGACAATGATATCATTCTCGGCAATCGGATGGACGAGAATGCAGTCGATTTTGTGCCACGTCAGTTCATCAAGTTCACACCGACCAAATTCGAGTGGCACATGAACGGCAACGGCGACGATAACCTGGATTATGACGATATTCCCGCAGACGTTTGGCTCCACCATGCGGTAGTAAAGACCGGAGATCAGTTGACCTACTACCGAAATGGCGCTGAAGCCAGCTCAGGGACGTTCACACAACCTTTGGACTTTCCTCAGCCACTTTACTTTGGCGGTGACAACGAAGGTTCTGCAGGAGAGAACTGGGGTGGATACATGAGTGATGTGCGTATCTACGACCGGGCTTTGTCGGGAGGTGAGATTCGTTACTTGGCCGGTCATAGAAGTGACACCGTTGAGAACCTGGCGCTAAATCCAAGTTTTGAAGAGGATGAGGTTATCTTGGATGACCCGGACTGGTGGGGATGGGCCACCTGGAACGACCCCGCGGGTGCCGGCAGTAACGCCACCATTGTTGATACTGATGCTGTCGATGGCAGTAAGAGTCTTCTGGTCGAGCCGATTGGAATTGAGAACTGGCATTTCATCGTGGCCAATATGTCATTTCCAATGGAGATGGGAGCAGATTTTACTGCTACATTCTGGGCGAAAGCCGATGCGGACCGCCCATTAGGAGCCCAGATGAAAGCAGCTGACAATTCTGTTAGCTGGGGATATGCAGACTTTCAGTTGACGACCGAGTGGGCCCAGTACACAATGACATCAACTGCTGAAAGCGACGAGGGAAAACTTGAGTTCTTCTGTGCCGCCTCTGAAGTTCCGTTCTTGCTGGATTCTGTTGCTGTCTATGAGGCGGACTAAGTGTATTCCGATTCGGGAGATTGTAGTAAAGGTAATTAGGTTCCCACATTAGCTCAGTTGGGTGAGAATGATATTGGATGTTGTATTAGTTCGGGGCCCGTACCGATTGACTCGGTATGGGCCCCGCTTGTTTTTGTCGACGGCGGCCCGCTCATCGACAGCGTTGCCAACACCAAGGCGGTTTTTTCCGGAAACATCGTCATGAACCCCGGATAATCTGCCCGTGCGGCCCACTACTTCCGCTTTTTCAGAGAAGTTGTTCTTGACAAAAGCGTGAGCTATTTGGTATAAATGAGGTTATTGGACTCACTGAAGGTCGAAGCAAGTGACAGTCCGCTGGTTCTTTTGGGTCTTCTGCTTGTTGCTCGACCATCCTAATCATGTGTCTTGGGGCGAGGAAGGAGGTGTGGGCTGGCCGTACTGAACTTTCCGAGGGGATACAGACGGCGTGTGGCACAGGCTAGACCAATTCCTGTTGTTTTGGCGTACAGCCAAGGAGCAATTAATCACATTTTTTTTCAGGAGGACTATTATGTCCAAAAGATTGCCTTGTTTAGCCGTCCTTGCCATGGTGTTCATGGCTGGGCCCGTCGAGGCCGATTCACTCAGCGGCCTGGCGGATGTTACCGTGGTCGACGGTGCGATCGTCAGCCTTCGACACGAGGGTACCGAGTATGTCGTCGCCGATGACGATCTGGTCCTGGGAACGACTACCAGGTGGTATGTCGTCAACGGCGTTGAAACATTGTGGGTCGAAGGCGATCCGGCTCCGGCGGCTACCGTGAGCGGAACGTCAAACCCGAAGGATGGCGACGTGGGATCGAAAGCCGACAACTTCCTGTTCACGCTGGATGGCAGCACCAACATTTCATCCATCGACGGCATCGACTACCAGGAAACGATCTTTGCGTCGCTGACCGATACGATCTTCGTGTTCGAGCGAAACGGCAATGACAACGGTACTGTTCAGGCCATCTTGGAGGACGGTTCGCTGGGAACTGCGATGACGCTCACGAGCAACGGCGAACCATACGCGAGCACGGGAGTCGACGTGGACGGCCAGACAGCCTATGGCTATGTCGTAAAGACGGACGTGCCCGTACAAGGTGTGCGAATAACCGCCTCGGGACACGACGCACTCAGTATTTCGACACCTAAGGGAGCTGAACTCGCGGTCACGATCCCTGTCACAAACGCGGGCTTTGAGGATCCCGCATTGGGCGAAGGTGATTATACCTGGCTCGACATTCCGGGCTGGACCCAAGTGGGTGGCGAGGCTGCCGGCGTGTGGAGCGTTACACTTAGTGACTTCGATCCGGTGGTCGCGCCCGAGGGCCGGAATGTGCTGTATACCGAGAACGCCCCCGCAGGTGTAGCTAACGGTGTGGCGCAGGTCTTGACCGAAACGTTCGCGGCCAACACAGACTACACGCTGACCGCGGAGGTGGGCAACTCGTGGTTTTACTACTACTCAGGCTATAGCGTCCAGCTCTTGGCTGGCGGAATCGTTATTGCCGAGGATAATGACACGTTGTGGCCGGACTACATGAAGTGGGCCACTTCGACCGTTCAGTACACCTTCGATTCGGCCGATTCGGACCTTGTGGGTCAGCCCTTGGAAATTCGTCTACTCAATCTTGGGCTCGATAAGGATAACCCTCCCGACAACACCGTCGGAGTCGAGTTTGACAACGTAATACTCTCGTATATTGCCGGCGCCGAGCCTGGCGTCACGATCCCTGTGGATCCCACTAGCGATATCGCGGCGGCTAACGAACTCGCTCGGCCCGGAGATACCATCGAGTTCGCCGAGGGCACATACTATATAACCTCTCAGATCGAGATCAAAAACGGTGTTACCTACCAAGGCGCCGGGGCGGGGCTGACCATTATCGACGGCAACGACGTCACCCGCGCTTTCGCTGCATGGGATGACCGCGGCGCCACAGACGGCCAGGTCGATGCAAGCGGCCTCAGCGTGCCGAACAACACGGGGCCGAAAGGCTGGGTGATCGAGGGTATGACGATTCAAAACTGCGTGGCGGACACCGAGAATCGCGAGGATATCCTGAGTTCCGCCCGCGATCTGCTCGCCAACTACACTGGCGCCGCTTATACGCTCGCGACCGCGCAGGAGGAAAATGGCGGCGTCACAAACAATCCTGAGTGGTTCGACGTCCTCAGCGGCGGCGCCGATGATGACCTCACCGACGCCGAACTTCAGGCTTACCTCGACGCCAATCCTGTCGGAAGCGATGGTCATTTGGTGGTAAATGACGACAAGACGGACGACGGCGGCGCGATCACCATCCACGATGGGGCGGTCGGCACCATTGCCAATTGCGAGTTCCTAAATAACCATACGCCTGCCGGAGGTGGCGATGATGGCGGCGCCATCAACATTACGGGCCTCTCGGTGATTACCATCAACGACTGTCTGTTTGACGGCAACTATGCGGTTTCTCCCGATTCCGTTGCTGTAGATGGCTCGGACGGCGACGCCGGTCATATCAAGGTGCAGGGCAATACCCCGACGAATGGGTTCATCAATGCAGGCACCACGCTGATTGCCAACCGATGCACCTTCCTGAACGGCAACGCCTCAGACGATGCGGGCGCGATTCAGGCAAACGCCCAGGGCGTGGTAGCCCGCCTTGACTCATGCTGGTTCGAAGCAAATACGGCGTGGGACAACGGCACCGTCCTTCAGTTCCCCAACGAAGACCAGCATGAGGCCACCGTCACAAACTGCGTTTTTGTGAACAACATCACAAAATCCGACAACTCTCCCGACCGGATGTGTGAGGTCAGACGCAACACAAAGTTCATCAACTGCACATTCGTGGGCAACATCCAGGAAGACCAGGACCTCATCTACAACAACGCCGACGCCGCGGATGGCGACAATGACGGCACCGATGAGGAACTGGCCGACGCGACGCAGGTCGTGAACTGCATCTTCCTCAACAACGTGGTTGGCAACGGCGACGACGTTCTCGGTTCCCGCAACGCTGATTTCACGATTGCGGCGACGAATTGCCTCTTCTTTGGCAACACGCTTCAAAACGGCGACCCGGCGGACAACACCCAGCGACCTGATGATGAAACGGGCAGCCTGACGGACGATCCGCTGTTGGATGCTCTTCTGCTGATCCCGGGCTTGGGCTCACCAGCCATCGACGCAGGTATCGACCCGGCCACAGTCGGCGTGACTGTCACGACCGACTTCAATGGTGACCCGCGTCCGCAAGGCGCCGGCTACGACATAGGCGCGTTTGAAACGCCTGCAAACTGAAAGAATATAATGGAGGGATCGGGCCGACCCAAGAGTCCGATCCCTCTCGTTCTTTCACTCTTGCTTGAGATCGACTTATAGGGCGACTTCTTGAAGAACACATACTGACCGCATTGACAACCTCTGCCAATTTGTGTTGAATCACGCTAAGTTGAGCATGCACATATGGGGGAACTTCTCGGAGGAGGAAGTTCGAAGAGTCTTCAGTCGACGGCCTTTGTTGAATTAGAGCAGAGCCGGCAAAAATGCGCACGATGTGCGAAGCGAAAACATTGGCACTCCCTGCTTGCACAGGGACAAGCGTTGAAAGGGCAAGATGGTGGAAGTGACAAAGACGGTAGCGACCATGGTTTTGGCTCTCGTCCTGGCAACAGGTCTGACAAGCACAGCACAGGCCGCACCCAGGTATGTTATATTCTTCATCGGCGATGGAATGGGGCCTGAGCAGGTGAAGGCAGCGGGAATCTATGCCTATGGCCAGGCCGGTACGCTATTCTTCGAGTCGCTTCCCTACAAGGCAGAGCTGACCAATTATACAGCCAGTGGCGGCATACCGGATTCGGCAGCATCCGGGACAGCGCTTGCCACAGGTGTGAAGGTCGGCACCTTTGTGGTCAGCCTTGCTATCCCCGGCGATGGGAATGAATTGGAAACCCTGCTCGAGTATTCCAAGGCCCGAGGCAAGAGCACCGGCCTGGTCACCACCAGCACGTGGTACGACGCTACGCCGGCGACCTTCGGTGCTCACGAGCCCACCCGGATGAACTTCGGTGGAATATGGGGCGATTATCTTTATCAGACTCGGCCCAACGTTGTGTTCGGTGGCGGTGGCGGCACGGACCCAATTGGAATCGGGATCACCGCGACGGCGGGCTACACCGTTGTGACTGATCGCGCTTCCATGCAAGAGTTGGATACGGAGACGGAAACCATGGTCTTCGGAGGATTTGGCCCCGGCCATCGATCATTCGGGCCATGCCAATGACCTTCAGCGAAATGTCCTCGAAACAATTGAGTTCGACAAGGCCGTAAAGGTGGCGTTTGACTGGGCCGCCGGACGTAGTGACACGCTGATAGTGGTAACCGCCGACCACGAAACCGGTGGGCTGACAGTGTTGGCCAACAATGGCCCCGGCGCATTTCCCACTGTCGAGTGGAGCAGTATCAGCCATACAGCCGCCAACGTGCCGGTTTATGCCTGGGGCGCGAATGCCGGGATGATTTCCGGGGTCATGGACAACACAGAGATATTCGGGGTCGTTACCGCCGGCCCTGAAGCGAAGAATCCCGACCCTGCGAACCGTTCCGTATTTCCTGATACATGGGGCACCCTTTACTGGATTCCGGGAGCCCAAGCCGTTTCACACCATGTGTACCTGTCCGAGAGTTTTGACGACGTAAACGACGGCACCGGTGACTCATTCCGGGGTAACCAGGCTTTCACCTTCTTCGTTGCCGGCTTGCCCGGATTCCCTTACCCGGACGGCCTTGTTCCGGAGACGACCTACTACTGGCGAATTGACGAAGTCAACGACGCAGATCCAAATAGTCCGTGGAAGGGCAATGTCTGGAGTTTCTATGTTCCACCCAAGGTTGCCCATGAGGCCAGCCCATCTGACGGCACCAAGTTTGTGGATATGAATGTGACCCTTAGCTGGAAGCCGGGCATGCGCGCAACGATGCACGCCGTGTACTTCGGAGATAATTTTGACGAAGTGAACAATGCCACCTCGGGTGCCTTCCAGGCAGAAACAACCTACAGCCCGGGCCCGCTTGAGTTTGAAAAGACTTACTACTGGCGAGTCGATCAGTCCGACGGTCTTAACCCGACAACCAAGGGCGATGTCTGGAGCTTCACGACCATGGGCCCCGGCAAGGGTCTGAAGGGCCAGTATTATCACCACTCGGGCGAGACTCCTCACGATCCGGCAGAGTTGGTTTTTGAAACTGCCGTGCTGACCCGCATCGATCCGCAGATTAGCTTCGATTGGGAATATGGCTCGCCGGATCCTTCGATCGAGGCCGACAACTTCTCAGTCAAATGGACCGGCGAAGTCGAGACGGCGTTTACCGAGACCTACTCGTTCTACGCCAATACTGACGACGGTGTCATGCTGCGGGTAAATGACCAGTTGCTGATTGACAACTGGGCCGGCCAGTCACTTACTGAAAACGTTGGGACAATTGACCTTGTCGCCGGCAATCGATATCCCATTGTCGTGTACTACTACGAGAAAGACGACCTTGCAATGGCAGAGCTGCGCTGGTCGAGTGCGTCTACGCCCAACCAGGTCATTCCACAAGGGGCATTTTCGCCGCCGGCGGCGGACGGACCATAATTGCGGATTCGAGCTATGGATCTCTGACCGCAGAATCGAGCGGCTATGAGCGAATCGTCTGCGGGAAAATGGTTGTACGACATCGCGAGCACACTGCAGTTAGCTCGCGATGTCTTTTCTATATACTGCTCCTGATTGAAAATCCCCGTTCTTGCGCCGGTGCGTGGCCTCACAACAACAGGTCATCCTTTTGCTCGCGACAATTTACTACCCTGAAGGGTATAATACCGGAGCCAGGCCCAAATTCTCTTGCAATACGATCCGCTTTTATGTAATGTGTGCGCGAATTTGCTGGCATGCAAGCACTTGGGGCCTGTAGCTCAGCGGTAGAGCAGTGGACTCATAATCCATTGGTCGCAGGTTCGAATCCTGCCGGGCCCATTTGTAAGATTTGTTTTCACAAATACTTACAAATGACATTCCTCCTGGGTTGCGAAATTCACAATGCTTCTGCGATAAACCCGCGGCAGAGATGGCCAACCACAATCCAGGTGCTTGCCAGGCTGCATTGCCAAGTGGGGCAACGACATGCCGGTCATAGCCCTGGATTCTTGGCCCATTCTTCAAGCCGATCGTACCAGTTGTTCATGCCCTCGCCGGTCTTGGCGGATATTGGAAAGATTTCGATGGCCTTGTTAAGCCTACGGGCGTCAGCCTTGGCTCGCTCGATGTCAAAATCTACGTGCCCGCCATCCAGCAGGTCGATCTTGTTAATCAGCAACAACTTTGACTTGGCAAAGATCGAGGGGTACTTGGCCGGCTTGTCGTCACCCTCGGCAACGCTGAGCACAACTATCTTGCCGCTCTCGCCAAGCTCAAAGGCCGAGGGACAAACCAGATTGCCGACGTTCTCGATGAGAATCAGATCCAAGTCCTCGATGGGCAGATTCTTCAATGCATTGCTTATCTGGGCCGCCGACAGATGACAGGCACCTTCTGTGTTGATCAGAACAACTGGCGCTCCGGTTGCTCTGATCCTCTCGGCATCGAGGTCGGTTTGAATATCGCCCTCAATGACGCCAATCCTGAGCCTGCCTTTCAGTTCGTCTATGGTTCTGGTCAGAATTGTAGTCTTGCCGGAGCCGGGAGATGAAATCATATTCAGGCATGACTTCTTGTGCTCTGCCAGAAACATAATGTTCTCAAAGGCATACTTTTCATTCTCGTGGAGAATTTTCTTGCCAATG
The DNA here is from genome assembly GCA_001303465.1 of Phycisphaerae bacterium SG8_4. Lineage (GTDB taxonomy): Bacteria > Planctomycetota > Phycisphaerae > Sedimentisphaerales > Anaerobacaceae > SG8-4. The sequence continues at coordinate 432 of LJTR01000053.1, read as the reverse complement.
TCGACTTTTTCCATTGCGTTAGTCCGTTTGAAAATCTATCTCTTCAAGTATCAGCGGTGCGTCGGGCAACAGCTTGAAATTCTCACTGCCGCATGGGCACGCGGGACGCGAAAATTCTACCTCGAACTCTGCTTCGCAGATCCCGCACAGTGCCCGGGTTGGTTTATGCTCTATTTGAAATCTCAAATCTTCATACGGCGTGTCTCTGGCAATGGCCTCAAAGGCGAAACGAAACGCCTCGTCGTTTATGGGATTGAGTGTCCCACAACTGATTTTTGCCGCAACAGGCTTTGCGGCATGTTTTGCAGCTTCGTCGGATATTATTGCCATCAGGCTCTGCGCCACCATCATCTCGTGCATCAGCATATCCTCGGCAGCTCGCGCCCGTAAGGCATCTGGACAATTCTCTTGCCACCGATCCTTGTTTTGAGT